>SLFF01000421.1 GCA_007124395.1 Thermomicrobiaceae bacterium
CGCTGAGACAGTCGCTATGTGGCAGGGACTGACCACCGGTGACATGGATGTTTCCATGGAGATCTGGGTAGACCAGATGCCGGACTGGGAACAGGGACTCGAAGATGGCCTGGTCCACGACCTTGGAACCTCAATAGATGAGTCGGTCCAGGGGTGGTTCGTTCCTACTTACGTGATTGAGGGTGACGAAGAACGTGGCATTGAACCGATGGCCCCGGGGCTGAGTCACGTTGATGATCTGCCCGACTACTGGGAGGTCTTCCAGGATCCCGAGGATTCCGAAAAGGGGCGGTTCTACGACTGTATTGCAGGCTGGGAGTGCGAACAGGTAAATGCAACCAAGTTCGCCACCTACGGACTGGATGACTACTTCAACCGATTCCTGCCAGGCTCAGGCCCGGCACTTGACACTTCTCTGGTCACCGCACATGACCGCGGTGATGCATGGCTGGGCTACTACTGGGGACCAACCTGGATGTTCGGCCTGCTCGATCTGACGATGCTCGAAGAGCCAGAGTACACCGAAGAGTGCTGGGATGAAGTGATGGCGGCAATGTCTGAGGAACGTGCCGCCGATCAGTCCTGTCATTATCCGGCTGTCCCGGTTCATGTCTCGGTTCACGCTGATTTTCCAGATCTGGCTCCTGACTATGTTGAGTTCCTCGAAAACGTTGAGATGACGATGGATCAAGTCAGCGAGATCCTGCTCTACATGCACGAGAACGATGTCGATGCGCACGAAGGTGCTATGTGGTGGATGAGCGAACACGAAGACATCTGGAGCGACTGGCTTCCGGATGACATCGAAGAGAACGTGAAGGAGGCTATGGAGAATCAGCAGGGCTGAGTTTCATAAGCACCTGACCTGGGGCGATGAAGTCCATCGCCCCGGATGTATGACCTGCCTGGCCTGATGCCGGGTATGAGGAGGAAGGACTACGACCTCTTATGCGAGGGATTTCGATAAGCCGAATGCTGGCAATGATCGCGATTTTCGCGGCGTTTGCCGTCATTATTGCTGCTTGTGAGGACGACGCCAGCGATGACGCTGCCGTTGATACCGACGACACGCCCGCTGCCACGGACGACGCAGCCGACGACGCGGCAGACGATGCTGCCGAAGCTACTGATACGTGGCACGGTGAACGGGATATCGTGCTCGCCGACTACAACTGGGACAGCGCTATCCTGCTGAACCGGATCGCTGAGTTCATACTCGAAGAGGGCTACGAATACAGCACCGATACCATTCCAGGGGAGACGATCCCGCTGTTCCAGGGACAACGGGATGGTGACATCGACATCTCTATGGAAATCTGGGTCGACCAGATGCCGCCATACGAACCGGCCCTCGAGGCTGGCGAGGTGGTCGAGCTTGGCAACAGTGTCGACGACACCGTGCAGGGCTGGTGGGTTCCGACCTACATGATCGAAGGCGATGAGGAACGCGGTATTGAACCGATGACCCCGGACCTTCGCCACGTCGATGATCTGCCGCAGTACTGGGAAGTCTTCCAGGATCCGGAAGATTCGGACAAAGGCCGACTCTACGATGGTATTGCTGGCTGGGAAGCCGAGCGCATTAACGAGGTCAAGTTCGATTACTACGGCCTCGATGAATACTACAATCGCTTCCTTCCGGGATCAGGTGCCGCACTGGATACCTCACTCATGACGGCGTACCAGCAGGGGGATCCGTGGCTCGGCTATATGTGGACACCGACCTGGGTAGCTGGTCAACTCGATCTCACGCTGATCGAAGAGCCGGAATACTCCGATGAATGCTGGGAAGAAGTCCAGGCTGCTGTCGAAGAAGAGCGCACCCCAGAAACTTCTTGCGCCTGGCCAGTGACGGAAGCCGTTATTGCGGCAACGACCGGGTTCGCTGAAGAAGCTCCAGACGTCATCGAATTCTTGGAGAACTTCAATACGAATGAATCCCATATCAGCGCGGTGCTCGCTTACATGATCGACAATGATGCTGAATCCGAAGAAGCCGCTCAGTGGTTCTTGCAGGAGTTTGACGACCTCTGGAGCGACTGGGTGCCGGATGACGTTGCCGATAACGTTCGTGCCGCACTGCAGTAGTCAGACCGACCTGTGTTCCGGGGACTTCGGTTCCCCGGAACCTTCGTTTCGCCGGGGACAGATTTTCAGAATGATAAGGGGAACGACCTTTTATGAGTCATGGTTCGATACGACGTTTACTCGCACTGGTAGCGCTGATCGCCGCATTTTCGGTGATCGTTGCCGCCTGCGAAGACGACGCCAGCGATGACGCTGCCGTTGACACAGACGACACGCCCGCTGCCACCGATGACGCCACGGATGATAACGACGAAGCGGCCGGCACCTGGCATGGTGACCGACCGATCGTGTTCGGAGACTATAACTGGGATAGTATTCTGTTGTTTAACCGACTTGCTCAGTTCATCCTCGAAGAAGGCTACGGATACGAGACAGATACGATCCCTGGCGAGACGATCCCGCTCTTCCAGGCACAGCTGGACGGCGAGATCGACCTCTCGATGGAGATCGGTGAGCAACAGGTGGCACCCTATACTCCTGCATTGGAGGCTGGCGATGTCGTTAGCCTCGGCGCCAGCCTGGATGATGTTGTTCAGGGTTGGTGGGTACCAACCTACATGATCGAAGGGGACGAGGAACGCGGTATTGAAGCGACGGCTCCAGGTCTCGAGCACGTTGATGATTTACCAGATCACTGGGAAGCGTTCCAGGACCCTGAAGACTCAGAAAAGGGCCGCATTTACGATGGCGTTCCCGGCTGGGAAGGCGAGCGCGTCCAGGAAGTGAAGTTCTACTACTATGGACTCGACGAGTACTACAACCGGTTTCTCCCTGGTTCTGGGGCAGCTCTGGATACATCACTGATAACCGCCTACGAGCGAGGTGAACCGTGGCTGGGTTACACATGGGTGCCGACGTGGGTTGCTGGACAGGTTGAGATTACCCTGCTCGAAGAGCCCGAGTACTCTGATGAGTGCTGGGATGAAGTTCAGGAAGCTGCCATGGAAGGGCGCGCTACAGAAATGGCCTGCGCCTGGCCGGTGGTAACTGGGGACATTGTAAGCACGCCCGAGTTCGCGGAAGAGGCACCAGACGTCGTGGCATTTCTCGAGGAGTTCTACGTCGATATTGACGTCGTAAATGAATCGCTCGCACACATGGCTGAAACTGACATTGACCACGATGAGGCCGCCCTCTGGTTCCTGGAGGAGTACGAAGACCTCTGGAGCAGCTGGGTTCCAGACGACGTTGCCGAACGCGTTCGCGACGCGCTGCAGTAGAGTAGTGATCCTCGGTCCGGGAGTCCTCATTCGGGGTCCCGGACCACACGTCCGCTCGGCTGATTGCGAACGGACGCCCCGAACGTTCGACAGGGCATCAGCCGAGAAGTTCGTTCGGATCGTCTGATTCAGGTTGACGAATGGCAACCTACTTGTTATTCTCAATCAACTCTGCCCGGACATGACGATGCGATGATGCGTAAGCGTCATCGAATTGTCTGACACGGTTCGAAGCAGAGACAGGAGGAGATGCTGATTCTCCCGAGCTGAATCAGCCATCTGAGCATCAGGAGCGATTCTGGTACATGCTCGGTTTCTATCGAGGCGCTCTTTTGGAGCTGTAAGCGAACTTCCCAGTCGACAACGCCAGTGTATTTCGCAAGTACAGTCCAGACCTATGTGCACGTATCAGTGCAGGAACAAGACTTGCGATTTTACAATGGCTTTGTCCGAGTGCTTGAATGATCACCGGTGGTGAGGAGACTGGTGGGGTCTAAGCAAGGAAGTTTCGCCTCAGAAGCGCGAGGCGCCGTTTTCTTAAGTGAGAGGATTCTGCCGTGATACGACCATCAGTTCGATGGTTTTTGCCGCTCGCGATTCTCATGTTTGCGCTGGTCCTGGCGGCCTGTGATGACAATGGGGACGACAGCGACGATGCTGATATTGGTGCGACCGATGACACCGAAATGGTGACTGACGACGCCACGGATGATGCTGTTGATGATGCAGTAGTTGATGATGAAGCCGACGACGCAGCCGTTGAGGATGACGACGCGGTTGTTGAAGACGATGATGAAGAAGCTGCCGACGACGCAGCTGCTGACGACGCCACCACCGATGTCGCTATTGGCGAGTCAGAGTGGGACGGCGAGATCGTGTTCGCTGACTATGACTGGGACAGCGCTCAGGTGCTGAACCGCGTTGTTCAGTTCATTGTCGAAGAGGGCTACGGCTATGAAACCGGTGCCACCTTTGGCCAGACCATCCCGCTGTTCCAGGGTCTGATGAGCGATGACATTCAGGTCTCGCTCGAGATCTGGGTCGAGCAGCAGGAAGGCTGGGAGCCGGCACTCGAAGAGGGTCAGCTGCATGACCTCGGCCCGAGCTTTGGTGAATCGATCCAGGGCTGGTTCGTCCCGACCTACATGATCGAGGGCGACGAAGAGCGCGGTATCGATCCGATTACGCCAGATCTGCGTCATGTCGATGATCTGCCGGATCACTGGGAATACTTCCAGGATCCCGAAGACTCCGACAAGGGACGCTTCCTCGATTGTATTGCTGGCTGGGAATGTGAGCGCGTCAACGAGGCGAAGTTCTATTCCTACGGTCTGGATGAGACCTTCAACCGCTTCCTGCCGGGCTCTGGCGCAGCGCTGGATACCTCGCTGCTGACTGCCTATGATCAGGGCGAAGCATGGCTCGGCTACTACTGGGGCCCGAGCTGGGTCTTCGGCCAGCTGGATCTGACCATGCTGGAAGAGCCGGAATACACCGACGAGTGCTGGGACGGCATCACCGAGGCCATGGAAGAAAACGAGATTCCTGAAGAAGCCTGCGCCTATCCAGAAGTTTCGGTCCACGCTGCCGTGACCGATGAGTTCTACAACGCAATGCCGGACCTGGTTGCCATGCTCGAGGAGTTCGAGCTCACCATGGAAGACGTAAGTGAAATCCTCGCCTACATGCTCGAGGAAGACGCTGAAGCCGAGGAAGGCGCCGAGTGGTTCCTCCACGAGCGCACCGACCTCTGGCACGCTTGGGTTCCGGACGAAGTGATCGAGCGCGTCGAAGCAGCGCTCAACGACTAGAAATTGAACGGTGCGATGCGCGACGATAGCGGCGAACGTTGGTGTCTACATCACATCGACTTGACGTCTCACTCGGAGTCTCGTCGACAGTTCGATCGCGCTGAGCGCTAGCGGAAGAGGGCAACTACGTTTGCCCTCTTCCCGATTAAGTCGCCCCGCATGAACGGGAGTGGAGAGAATGGCAGACGAAAACGCCGTACTGCTTGAGTGCCGTAAAGTATCCAAGCTTTTTAATGATGAAGGAAATACGCAGCAAGTCCTGAAGGCGATCCGTGACGGGGTCGGCAAGGACGAGATCCAGGAGAAGCTCGGCACCGTTGTTGGTGTTCGTGAGGCAAGCTTCAAGGTCCATCGGGGCGAGTTCTTCGTCATCATGGGTCTGTCAGGAAGTGGTAAATCCACACTGATCCGGACGCTGATTCGACTGATTGAACCGACCGACGGTGAGATCATTATCGATGGTGAAGATATAACCAAGCTCAGCGAGGACGGAATGCGGAAGGTCCGCCGGAATAAAGTGGCGATGGTCTTCCAGCATTACGGACTCCTTCCACACAAGACCGTGCTGGAGAACGCCGAGTATGGCTTGAAGACACGCGGCATTTCCTGGAAAGAGCGCCGCGAAAAAGCGCAGGGAGCGATTGATCGAGTCGGCCTCAGTGGCTGGGAATCATATCGACCAAGCGCACTTTCCGGCGGTATGCAGCAGCGTGTCGGCCTGGCACGCGCGCTGTCTCATGATCCAGACATCCTGCTGATGGATGAGCCGTTCAGCGGGCTTGACCCGATTGTCCGACGTCAGATGCAGCAGGAGTTCGGTCGGCTTCAGAATGAGGAAGACCTGACCACGATTCTGGTAACGCATGATCTGGACGAAGCGTTGATGCTCGGTGACCGGATCGCGATTATGCGTGACGGCGAGATCATCCAGATCGCCACGCCAGATCAACTGGTAACCAACCCGGCCGATGATTACGTGGCGAGCTTCGTCGAAGGCGCCTCTCCGGCCCGGTTCATGGTTGCTCGATCGGTGATGAGTGATGATCCGCTCACCGCACGAGACGGCGACAGCGCCGAGTCAGCCGTCGAGATGATGCGTGAGCGCAAGATCTGGAGCACGTTCATTGTCGACGGTGGCAACAAGGTGCAGGGCGTGATGAGCTGGGAAACAATCCAGCGCCTCGCTCAATCTGGCGGCACCTTGCACTTGGGAACCGGCGTGCGCAAGCCAGTTACCTGCGATTCTGAAACCCCGATTGACGAACTGTTCCCGCTGGTGCTCAATACCCGCCACCCTGTCGCGGTCGTCGATGATCGAGGAACTCTGCAGGGCATGATCACCAAGAACATGCTTCTGGAGGCTCTGGCGCACGATATCGACTATGACGAAGAGGACCCGGAATCCAAGCCGGATCTTGTCGCGAGCGAGGTGGAGACAAGTAACCAGCCGAGTAACGAGGTGACCAGTGTTTAACGAGTTTCCTGAAACGATCGAGATCGATCTCCGTACCAGGGTTAATGACGCAATTTCGTGGTTGCTCGATAACTTCGGTGGGTTGTTCGATTTCATTGCAGCGGTCATCCGAACCGTACTGCTCAACCTGGAAGATGCCATTACCTGGCTTCCATGGCCGCTGGTGCTCGGGCTTATCGCCCTTCTGGCCTGGACGGCAACCAGAAGCCCGCTCAATACGGTTGTGTTGACCGGCTTGATGGTGATGATCGGCATGTTCGGCTATTACGATCTGGCGATGATTACGCTGGCAATCATTATTGCGGCGGTACTCATCTCCTTCATTATCGGTCTTCCGATCGGTATTCTGGCCGCCCAGAGTGACAAAGCGGATGCGGTGATCAGACCGTTGCTCGATGGCGCTCAGACAATGCCTGCGTTCGTGTATCTGATCCCGGCACTGATGTTCTTCGGTCTGGGTCGTGTTCCGGCGGTTATCGCCACCGTTACCTATGCGGTTCCGCCGCTGATTCGTCTCACGAACCTCGGGATCCGGACCGTCACCCAGTCTGCTATCGAGGCGGCCACCGCCTATGGCGCTACCCCACGGCAGATTCTGCGTGACGTTCAGCTTCCGCTGGCGTTGCCGACGATTATGGCTGGTGTCAACCAGACCACGATGATGGCCCTGGCGATGGTTGTTATTGCATCGATGATCGGTGCTGAAGGCCTTGGTCAGGAAGTCTTGCTAGCGATCAACCGGATCGATCCCGGACGTGGATTCGAGGCTGGTCTCTGTATCGTTGCGCTCGCAGTGATTATCGACCGCATTACGCAGGGCTTTGCCGACCAGTACAAGGAATCGATTTCCTAGAGGGATTTTCGGCCCTCACCCCAGCCCCTCTCCCAATACTGGGAGAGGGGTTTTTTCGTGCTATTCGTGAAGACTGTCATCCCTAGCTCCGGTCGAAATGACAATGCTGAACTGTCATCCCGACGAAGGAGGGATGACAACGAGAAGTGGCCGGGATGACAACGAGAAGCGGAGAGATTCCTCACGCCCGTTTGCTTCACCCGGCTTCATCCAGACTATGCTAGGCTGTCTCTGCTATCCGCTCGACACCACCGTGATCTGTTGACACTGAGGAAGGACCGTTCGTTATGACTACTCCGCTGCCCGCTGACGTCGAGAATCTGTTCAGCCAGCGTTCCAATCGCCACGGCGAAGCATCGTTCACCAATCCGCGAAACCTCGAGGGCAGGATTGCGCTCAGTGCCGGGTATCCAGACCCGACATCGATGCCGAGAGCTGACATGGCCGAAGCAATGCGGGTTGCGCTGGAGAAAGATGGCGAGATTGCCCTGCAGTACGGCGCCAATCGTGGCTATGATCGCTTGCTGGAAGAGCTTCAGACCAAGCTCAAGCGTGATCAGGGCATCACCTGCACCGAAGAAGAACTGCTGATCGTCAGTGGCGCCGGGCAGGGTCTCGGGATCATCGCCGACGCGCTCTGCGATCCCGGCGACGTCGTGATCAGTGAAGAGCCAACCTGGATGGGAGCCGTCCGGCACTTCCGGGGCATCGGGGTTGATGTGGAACCGGTACGAGTGGACGACGAAGGCACCAGCCTGGAGCATCTGAACGAGATCATCACCCGGCTTGCGTCTGAGGGGCGCCGTCCCAAGTTTCTCTATATGCTTCCGAACTTCCAGAACCCGATCGGTGTGACGGCAACGCTCCAACGGCGTAAGGATCTGATCGAACTGGCGAAGACGCACATGATGCCGATC
>SLFF01000011.1 GCA_007124395.1 Thermomicrobiaceae bacterium
GAGGCCGAACAGCAGCAGGAGCATGAGCGCCAGCCAGAAGTTGGGGATACAGATACCCACCACGGCGACGAGCATACTGCTGTAATCCAGTGCCGAATAGCGTTTAACACCAGCAATAACCCCGAGCGGTATAGCGATACCGATGGAGACAAGCAGTGTGTAGACATTCAAATAGATCGTTGCCGGTGCGGCGTTGGCGATCATGGTATTGATCGTCTGGCCCGGCCGCATGATGGAGTCACCAAAGTCACCGCGGACCATGCGTGACATCCAGTTAATGTACTGCTCATGGATTGGTAGATCAAGGCCCCAGCGCTGACGAAGCAGTTCGATCTGCTCACTGGTCAGCGGTCGTTCACCGACGAATGCCTCGATCGGGTCTCCCGGTGAAATGTGCATCAGGGAGAACGTAATGATACTGACGATGAAGATCGTCAGCATGCCCTGCAATAGTCGTCGGATGACGTAGTTGAGCATAGTGCTGTGTCATTCCCCACACGCACGAAGGTGTGCATACGAGCCCGGCGGCAAAACGGAGGGAACCGCGTGTCGGTTCCCTCCAGCAGCT
Source organism: Thermomicrobiaceae bacterium (assembly GCA_007124395.1). GTDB lineage: Bacteria > Chloroflexota > Chloroflexia > Thermomicrobiales > Thermomicrobiaceae > SLMJ01. The sequence goes on from SLFF01000011.1 coordinate 569, forward strand.
TTGTGTTCGGAACGGTGGTCCGCCGCCTGAATTACTCTTCGATCCAGAGCTGGCGAAGCTGCGTGTTTCGGTACAGGTTAGAGCCTGCGGTCACCTCATCCGGGGAGGGAAGACCGTGGATTCGCTGGTTCCACTGGTTGAACCAGTCCCAGAACATCATGTAGAGGCATGGGACATCTTCAGCGAACTGCTGCTGCACCTGGCTGTAGATCTCGGCACGTGCTGCCGGATCTGGCTCACGAACACCTTCGACGAGAAGTTCGTCCATCTCGTCGCTGCTGTAGTGGTTGAAGTTGTTTCCACCACCCGAGCTGAGCGTTACGCGGGCATCCGGCTCACCGTTGGTGCCGCCGTATGTCCAGTTGAAGAGCGCCATGTCCCCGGTCCCCTCACGCATTGGAGTGGAGCCTTGCGGGTCTTCGATGATCTGCATGTTGAAGCCAACCTGGTTCAGGAATTCCTGGACCATCTCGGCTTCCGGGCGGCGAGCTTCGTCACCGGTGAGAACGATACATTCCCACTCCATGACGACGCCGTCCTTCTCCCAGATGCCATCGCCGTTGCGTTCCCAGCCGGCATCTTCCATGATCTCGATCGCACCGTCCGGGTTGAATTCATATTCCCGTACGTCTGGATCGTAGAACTCTTCAAGCGACGGCGCCAGGTTGGCAGTTGCCTTGGTGGCGGCGCCAGCGAAGACGGAGTCGATCACCTGGTCACGGTTGATGGCGTGCATCATCGCCTGGCGAACTTCGCGCTCCTGGAAGTAATCGCGGGTGTTGTTCATTGGGAAGTGGTTCAGTGAAACACTGGATGTCTGGTAGGAGACAATCCCGAGATCATCGGCTTCCTCGTGCATTCGAACGGCATCATCAACACCGACCATCCAGATGGAGGAGTCGGCGCCGCCGGTCTCGAGCTCGAGTACGCGGACAGAACCTTCAGGAATGACACGAATGTCGATCTCATCCAGGTGCGGTCGTCCGTCCCAGTGATCTTCGAATGCCTCGACCAGGGTGTGATCGTCTGGATCCCACTCCACGAGCTTGAAGGGGCCGGTGCCGATTGGATCGGCGCTGTAGCCTTCGTAGCCGAGTTCTTCGTGGTGGTGAGAGCCCAGGATCATGGCGTTGAGTCCGTTACGGAGGAACGATGCGTCGGCTTCAGCCATGTGAACGACGATCGTGTAGTCATCCGGGGCTTCGACCTCATCGACCGAGACAAAGTCTGCCGCCGTGACGGCAGCGTTTTCTTCGTCCATGAACCACTCGTAGGTGAACTTGACGTCTTCGGAGTTGAACTCTTCGCCGTCGTGGAAGAGGACGTCTTCGCGCAGCATGACGGTGTATTCCATGCCGTCATCGCTGATCTCATAGTCAGTGGCGAGGACCATCTCGAGCTCGAATGCGTGATCGATACCGATCAGCGGCTCGTGGATCGCGTTGATACCGGTCCAGGTGACGGTCGGGCCGTCATCGTCTGGATGGAGCGATTCCAGCGGGTGGTGACCCAGCAGGATCAGGCGTCCACCATCCTGGCCATCGGCGACGTCATCATCATGATCGTCTTCTTCGTCATCATGATCGTCTACCGGCTCTTCATCATCATCTTCGTGGTCGTCTTCTTCGTCATCTACTTCGTCGTCATCGGGGTCGACTGCTGGCTCGTCATCGTCGGTATCGTCGGCGACGTCCGGTTCGTCATCATCGGTATCGTCATCCTCGCACGCGGCAAGAAGTGAACCGAAGATCGGCAGCGACACACCCAGCAGCGCGGCGCGCTGAAGCAGGTAACGGCGGCTCATTGGGGCTGCGTTGAGCAGCTGAGCCAGTTCTCTCGGATCGCGCATCAAGTCTTCCTCCTCAGGTGACTTATGCTGAGTAATAGGTCCTCCGATGATGAAGCAGTGCGTTGATCCCGTCGGCCCGACAGTTTCCTCATTCTGCTCGTCAGAACAGGTGCGTCGGGAGCGGGGATGGAAACGCGCTTCGTCACCGAATGATGAGCTAGTCTACTATCCTTTCGCGAACTCCGTCAAATCACTGAAACCGCATAACAAACCCTAAGAATCTCCTTTATACGGCTGTGTGGTAACCCACTTCAGATCGGGGTGTATCAAAAGGTACTATGCGGAAGATTTGTGTTGCGCATAAATCAGGTTCCAAGCGGCTTCTGTTGCGTCGGCCAGATCTGCTGGCGCTGGCTTTCCTGCATAGCGTGCCCACATGTACGCCTCAGTGATCTGGGTCAGCTCGTCTCGCAGATCGGGTTCATCCTCGCTCAGCCTGTGGGCGAACGCGACCGGGGTTTCGTGGGGTGATCGTGGACAATCCGCCTGCTGCTGGTGCCGAAGGAATTGCCGGTAGACGAGCCTGATTCTCCGGGTTGCTTCCCATTCCGGACCAGCAGGCAGGTCGTCTGGTTGCCGGCCGATCATTGCGGATACCCACCCCCGGATGCGGGCCAGCCAGGCTGGCTGCGACTGGCGCCAGTCGATCAGCGAAGACGTTTGTGGATCGTCGCGGTGAGACCAGCGCCGGCGTCGCCGGAACATGTATCGGATGAGCACCAGCAAGATGAGGAGCAGGATGACTCCAACGATGAGATACCTGACCGGGTCATCGACGGTCAGCCCGATGCCGCCGGCATCGTCGGCTTCGATGCCGGTACCGGGTGCAAGGTCGAGCTCGGGGAAGCTCTCCATCGGCTCGAACCCCTGGCGTTCCAGAAACCAGATCAGTGGCGAGATGAGCACAAATGCGATCACGGCCAGCGTCAAAATCGCGGCCTGGAGCAGGAAACGGATCAACCAGATGACCGGGGAGATCACCGTAATCATCAGATCCAGCGTGTCCCTGGTCAGCACACCGGTGGCAGACACCGCGAATCCGGCGATCACCAGTGTCGGGACGATGAGAATCAGCGCCCAGACCCAGCCATTCTGGGGCGCTGCCGGATGATCGAATTCGGGTTGTCGGGCGATTGCCACACTGATCAGGCAGGCGATAACGAAGCCAGCAAGCGCTGGCGTGAGGTATTCGGTGATCAGAAACGCGTCCGGGCCAACGATCAGGGTCAGAATCGCCCCGACAGCCAGCCAGATGAGCCCGTACCTGAGCAGCGAGTAGGCCGTTTCCAGAGACGGTTCCGAGCGGGACCGACCTCGCCACCAGGCCAGGACAACCAGGCCGATCAGCAACCAGACGGATCGCGAGGCGTCGGATTCTCGCAGAATCAGCGATTGCCCGGCTTCGCGTATCCAGTCCACGCTCAACCACCCGTGACCGGGGAATGCGCCGACTTTCACCACCACGGCCGCACTAAGCAGAATCGATCCGACCATAATGATCTGGAACCGGGCATCCCAGATCCGGATCGTACTGAGCAGGTGTGGAACCATCCGGGCAAACCACAGTAGCGCTAGCACCAGCAGAAACGGAAGCGGCTCATGTGGCGCGTCGGTGGTGGCAAGCAACGACCCGGCAAACACATAGATGATGATTGCTTCACTGAAAATCAGGAGTGCGGAGAGGAGCTCCTGCCTCGGGGGTAGCTCCCGTACCGGATCGATGAATGGACGAAACGCCTTCAGGCTGGCCCAGTTGCGCATCAGTTCACCATCCCTGATTGCACCGTCCGGGCGTATCGGTGGCGGGTGGTTCGGTCTCGATGCGCCAGATCGTCCGGGAGCGATGCAACGGCGAGCCTGGGCAGGTTCGGCACCGGAACTTCCCCGATTCGCATCAGCATCACTCGATGCCCCCGTTCGATGGCAGACTGCATCGCGATCTCCAGTGGCTCGGTCATGATGCAGGCGATGACGATGATCGTGCTACCGGCGGGATAATCGCGAGCTGCGCTGGCCAGGAGCCTCGGGAAACTGCTGATCGCCATCGGCTGTAGCCGGGCAAGCCCTTCCAGGATCGACGTTCGCTGGCGGGCGTCCCGACCGGGTGGGATTCGCAGGTTCTGATCTGAGCCGGCGACCACCGCATTTGCGGCGAGCCCGACGATCGAGCGCTCCGCGATCAGGTGGTGGGCAATCGATGCGGCGGCCACGATGCCACTTTCCGAGCGGCGGAAGTCCATCCCTTCCCAGTACCGTTCGAAGGTATCCAGGTTGAGGAAGATGCCGACTTGCAGGTCAACGGTTGGTTCGAATACTTTGACATACGGTTCCTGCAATCGAGCCGTAGCCTTCCAGTGAATATGGCGTGTGGAATCGTCCGGGGTATAGGCCCGAACGCCGATGACTCTGGCCGGATCTGTCAGCAGGTGATGGTTGACCCGGGTGAGCCCGAACGGGAAGTCCGGGGGAATATCCAGCTCCGGGATCGGGAGCACGTCTGGATAGACCAGGAACGACTCGATGTCGTGGACGGTGGTCTGGCGGGTAAAGAATCCGAATGGATCACCGGAGCGGATCGTCACCGGCCCGATCTGATGATCGCCACGTTCCAGACATTCGAGCTCGGTTGACCAGGATATCCGGTATTTCCAACGCATTGGCGTGGTGTGTCTGAGGAGTCTGGTGCCGAGGCGATCTGACGGGAGCCGGGTGACATTCAGCGCCCGTACCCGGTCAGAGACATGTTCGTCGATCTCGACCCAGGCCAGCGGGAGCCAGCTCCGGTTCTCCAGCGTGAAGAATACGGTCAGCACATCTCCGCGAAAGGCGCGCGTTTCGGAGAGCTTACGGGAGTAGTGCAGGCCATCCAGCGCGTGGCGAGCCCACAGCCAGCTCAATCCGGCGGTGACGTAGACGAGCGCCGCCAGCAAGCTCAATGCGGGCTGCCCCAGGATCATCCCGATAGCCAGCACGATTCCGGCTCCATAGAACCAGGCGGCATTGAAGAAGTGGCTGCGGATCGGCCGCGTCATCGTCGGTCTCCTGATAAAGAGCTGAGTCTAGACGTGTTCGACCGGCACCTCGATCTGCTGAATGATCGACTCGAGCACGCCGGCGGTTGTCCGGCCGCGGAGACGTGCTTCCGGATTCAGGATCAGACGGTGCTGCATCACGGGATTCGCCAGCTCGAGGATGTCATCTGGCAGAACATATTCTCGATCCCGAATGGCGGCCAGCGACTGGGCTGCCAGAAATAGCCCGAGCGTTCCCCGGGGGCTGACCCCACGGCTGACGGCATCGTCCTCACGGGTGGCCCGGACGATTCGAGTCAGATACCGTCGAAGCTCTGGGTCTACATACACCGATCGACACTCGGTCATCGCCTCCAGGATTTCGTCTGGCGTGGTCACCGCTTCGAGTTCTTCCAGTGGATGCTGGTGCTGGAAGCGATCCAGAATCGCCATCTCGGTGTCGATGTCTTCCGGGTAGCCGAGGCTAAGCTGAATCAGGAAGCGATCGAGCTGAGCCTCCGGCAGCGGGAAGGTCCCTTCCAGTTCGACCGGATTCTCGGTGGCCATAACCAGAAATGGGCGTGGAAGGGGCATGGTCTCGCCCTCGATTGTCACGGTGCGCTCTTCCATCGCTTCGAGCAGCGCAGACTGGGTTCTCGGGGTGGCGCGGTTGACTTCATCGGCCAGAAGGATAGAGTTGAAGACCGGGCCGGGGCGGAAAGTGAAATCGCCGCTTTTCTGGTTGAAATAGTAGAGTCCACTGATGTCGGACGGCAGCAGATCCGGAGTGAATTGAATGCGGCTGAACTGACCACCGATCGATCGTGCAATCGCCCGGGCGAGGGTCGTTTTTCCAACGCCGGGAATGTCTTCGATCAATACGTGCCGTTCGCAGAGCATCGCGACGAGGACGAGTTCGGCGACATGGCGTTTGCCAACCATGACCCGATCGACGTTATCGAGAATCCGGGATGCCAGTCTGGCGACGGCGGGCATATGCCGGCCTGCCTTCCCAAAATGTTCAGCGTTGTTGACTGTTGGCTAGCGACGTTGCCGTATGATAGCCCAGAGTCAGGCAAGCGACGAACATAGAGATCAGCAGTGGAAAGTGAAATGGCGCAAATGCACCAATGGCTGGATCAGTTTCTCAAGCGCTTTTCCCGGCTATCCGATACCCGGCGGGCGGCCCTTCTGGGGGCCGTGTTCGGGCTTCTGATGTGTGTGGTTGTGCTGCTTCTGGTGGCGGTCTTCGGGTTTATCTCCACGCTTGGCGAAGGTTGAGACGCGTGGAGGGGCTAGATACCGTGGGCGTCGGCAGCGGTAAGTGAGATCCGCGGAGCTGCGGACGGATCCCGCTCCTGCACCACATAGCTGCACATATGGTCTCCCGTGAGCATGTGACAGCCACGATCAACCTCGGCATCGAGCACGTCCCGGAACATAGAGGCTTCCTGGCGGCAGACCGCCGGAAACTGTTCGGCAACAAGATCGATTGCACAGTTGTAGAGCTTGATGAGGAAGCGATTATCGTCCAGTGTCTCCCAGCTCGCCAGGTAGCCGATTTCGTCCATCCCACGGGTCAGCCCGGCTACTCGCTCCTGCAGCGGAGCATCTGGATCAATGTACCGTTGCAGAATACCCCGGGTCCGTTCACCACGGCGCGCCAGAAGGGCTTCAACCTTGCCGACTCCGTCGGTCTCGGCGAGGTCTTCGAGAAGATCAGAGATCACCATATCGTAGTGTTTGGGGAAGACGCCTTCGGCTCGTGGCGATATGCGATAGAGGTGTGCCGGGCGTCCGATTGAACGGCGGGAGATAGTGGTTTCGACGAGTCCGTCGCGTTCGAGCGCAGCAAGATGTTTCCGAACCGCCATCGAGGTCACGCCAACGATCTCGGCCAGCTGATCTGCGGTCAGGCCATCACTCTTTTTCAGGGCTTCGAGGACTTTGCCTCGAGTTGACCCCGGTTGCTTGCGACGCGCAATATGACGGCTCATTTGATAACTTCCTCCATTGCCGAAGGATAACACAGCATTTCGCTGCCGCTGTTGCTCATGATCGCGTTTGCCCGGCCGCTCGAGAAGAGCGAGGCAGGCCGTTCGTACCGGCAGTCGGGTGCAAACGTACTCAGCAGCCTGATCCAATGTCATCGCGAAATGCCAGTATGACGTTGCTATACTCTGCAACAACGCTGTCCGTGTCATAAGAGACCTGAGAACAGCAGCGGGTTGATGTCCCGTGTGTCGGGCAACCCCGAACTCGCCAGCGATATGGACCACCGATGAGCTCTCCTTCAATGACAGACGGCACCAACCGGTTGTCCCGCACAAGTCGATTGCTCGTTATGCTCGCCTACCTCTTCGGTGCGGTGGGGCTACTGATCGTTGCCATCGGGCCGCGCAATCCGTTCCTGGTTCGCCATGCACAACAGGCGATGATCATCCATCTGATACGGCTGGTGGCGGTGATCGGCGCGATGCTGACATGGTACGTTAGCGCCGAGAATTCTCCAGGGCTCGTACTCTCCGAACTCACGCTCCATATTGGAATGCTTGTGTTGATCGGCCTTCCCTGGCCAGGGGAGATACCGATCGAGCTCTTCGGGCTGCTTGCTCTGCCACTCGGGGGACCGTGGATTCTCTCCCTGGTCGGTGCTGCGGCTGGTTCTGCCGGGCGAAGTTTTGATTTTTCGGCCGCATTCTCCTCTATCTGGCCTGAAGTAGTGATGGATCAGACGCCCCAGATCGGAACCCCGGAATACGATCGCTGGATCGGGCTGCGCGGTAGCCGTCGCGGAGCTGATGCCGAAGCCAACGGGGCATCACTTTACGACGTAGAGCGTGGCGTCGCTCGGGATATTCGTGATCAGCGGCTGGAGCGAA
>SLFF01000451.1 GCA_007124395.1 Thermomicrobiaceae bacterium
CCCTCGGCCGGGGCGGAAACTTCATCGATATCCGGCAGAACGCTGATTTCGCCGCGGCCCGGGAAGCGATCCCGGACGAATTCATGGCGGACATCAGCTTTATCGGAACGGCTGAACAGGTGAGGCCGAAACTGGAGAAGCTGCAGGAGATCGGCATCACGCATGTTTTCCTGAAAGCTCCGGATGAAGCCAGCCAAGCCGCCTTCACCCGGATCATCGACCAGCTCGCCTGATTCGGTCGATCAGGCAACGGCGACCGGATCGGTCTCCTGATACTGAGTCCGGTAGAGATCGGCGTAGCGACCATTCCGGGCCAGCAATTCGGCGTGGGTTCCACGCTCGACGATATATCCATCTTCAAGCACCAGAATCTGGTCGGCATTGCGAATCGTTGACAGCCGGTGAGCGATCACCAGTGCGGTTCGGCCAGTCAATGCCTCATTGAGCGCTTCCTGAACGGCCGCTTCAGAGGTGGAGTCGAGATGCGCCGTGGCCTCGTCGAGAATCACTACCCGCGGCCGGGCCAGAAGAATCCGGGCGATCGTCATCCGCTGGCGCTCTCCACCGGAGAACCGGTAGCCGTGTTCTCCGACCACCGTATCCAGTCCATCTGCCAGCGAGCCGATCAGGGCGCCGAGCCGGGCTTTCTCCAGCGCTTGCCAGAGCTCGTCATCGGTCGCCTCTGGCTGGACGAAGCGCAGGTTCTCTCGCACCGTATCGTGGAAGAGGTGCCCATCCTGGGTGACCACGCCGATCGCTCCACGAATCGAGGCGAACGTGAGATCCCGGACATCGACCCCCGAAAGCCGGATCGTGCCCTCGTCAACATCGTAGAGACGTGGAGCCAGCGAGGCGATCGTCGATTTTCCGCTTCCAGATGACCCGACCAGCGCCACCATCTGACCGGGCTGGACGTCGAACGAGACACCGTGCAGGATCTCTTCCCCGCCCCGGGTATCGAGCGTCGCGACCTCTTCCAGAGATGCCAGCGAGACGTCCTTTGCAGATGGATAGCTGAAGCGGACGTTGTCGAACTCGATAGAGACTGGCCCATCCGGCACCTCTGTCGCGTCGGGCTTCTCCTGGATCAGTGGCTTCATATCCAGCACTTCGAAGACACGCTCGAAACTGACCAGCGCAGTCATCGCGTCAACCCGGGCATTGGAGAGCGCAGTGAGCGGTCCGTAGAGTCGGGTCAGCAGCAGCGCCAGAGTGACGACTGTGCCCGCCTCGAGGGTTCCCGAGATCGCCATGAACCCGCCCAGGCCATAGACCAGTGCCAGCGCCAGCGCCGAGACGAGTGTCAGAGCTGTCATGAAGAGGTACTGCAGGATCGATGTGCGGACACCGATCTGGGCAACCCGGCCGGCACGTTCGGTGAAATCGGCCTCTTCCTGATCCGGACGACCGAAGAGTTTCACGAGCGTCGCCCCGGGTGCCGAGAAGCGCTCGGTCATCTGGGTGGTCATCGATGAGTTGTGGTTGGCTGCCTCGCGCTGCAGGTGTGCCAGCTTACTACCCATCCGGCGGGCCGGGATCACGAAGATCGGCAGGAGCACCAGCGCCAGCAATGTGATTTGCCAGGAGAGTTGCATCATGACACCGAGCGTCAGGAGCAGGGCGATGAGATTGCTGACGATGCCGGAGAGGATCCCGGTGAACGCTCGCTGGGCGCCGATCACGTCATTGTTGAGCCGGCTGACCAGTGCGCCGGTGCGAGTTCGGGTGAAGAAGGCGATCGGCATTTTCTGAACATGATTGAACACCGACCGGCGGAGGTCGAGAATCAGGCCTTCGCCGATTTTGGACGATTGCCACCGTTCCGCGATGCCAACGGCAGCATCCAGCAGGGCGATTCCCGCAATCAACAGCGCCAGAATCACCACCTGCCGCTCGTTGCCGCCATCGACGATCACATCGACAACCCGCCCGGCGAGGACCGGCGTTGCCACGGTCAAAATGGCGCTGGCAACACTGAGCACCAGAAAGATGATCAGGCCCCGGCGATACGGACGGGCGAAATCGTAGATTCGCCAGAGAATCGCCCGATCGATCTTCTTGTCCCCGAGTTGCTCGCTTCGTATCGCGCTCCGCAGCGCGCCCCAGTTGCTGTGACTCAAATAGATGCTCCGTTTCCGGGGTTCTCCCCGATCTCCTATTAGGATACGCGTCCGGCATAGGACATAACATCCGAAAAACGTCGTAGATTCCGTTGACGCCGATGGTGCCCCAATCGATACTGTCGCTGGACATTCAGTCGACATCATCAGCAAGGAGCAGTACATGCCGCTCGTCTATGCCTGCGTTGCCCCGCATGGGTTCCCGATCATCCCCGATCTCAGTGACGATGCCGACGGTGGCCTGGCCACACGTGAGGCGATGTTCGAGCTCGGCCGTCGCTGTCAGGCGCATGAGCCGGAGGTGATCGTCATCGCGACTCCGCATGGATTCCGTGTCGAGAACATGATTACCCTGGCTGCGGTGGCTCGTGGCGCTGGAACACTTCACTGGGGTGGGCGAACGCTCGAGATGAACATCCCGGTGGATGCCGGGTTGACCGATCAGATTGCCGAAGATGCCCGTTTGCGGAACATCCCGATTGCGATGGCCGGGTTCGCCGGGAACCGGCGAGATCAGAGCGTCATCCCCCTCGACTGGGGTGTGATTACCCCGCTGTGGTTCGTCGGCAAGCAGCAGAACATGATCGGCATGGGCCATCCGCTGGCGCATATCTTCGAGTCGTCGGACTTCGAGGAGACTGTCCCTCCGGTGGTCATTGCCAATCCGGAGCGCTCTCTGCCACGCTCAACGATGGTGGAGTTCGGAAAGGCGATCGCCGATGCTGCCGAGCGGGACTCTCGCCGGGTGGCGTTCATCGCATCCTGCGACTGGGCACATACTCACAAGACTACGCCGGCCCACGAGGCGCATCCTGATGCTCCAGTCGTCGATCAGATGGTGGTCGATGCGCTGAAGGACAACGATCCTGGACGATTGATCGATCTCCCCGAAGAGAAGGTCCAGAATGCGGCGATCGACGGGCTCTGGCAGACGCTGATGCTCGCCGGTGCGATGGAACTGGTGCCGATGCAGGGTGAGGTTCTCTCCTACGAGGCGCCGGCCTACTACGGGATGATCGTGGCCAGCTTCGAGCGCAATCAGTGAAGGCGAGAGTGACTCCTTGCACCTCGCTCGATAGAGGAGCCTGAGAATATGGCCAGACAATCGCCCGGAACACGAATACAGGATCGAATCGTTACCGTCGGTGGCGGAACCGGATCGTTCACGATGCTTTCCGAACTCAAGCGATTCGCCAATCAGATCTCAGCGATCGTGACGATGACCGACTCTGGCGGCTCCTCGCGACGGCTGATCGATGAATTCGGTAGACCCCTTCCGCTTGGTGATCTTCGACAGGCACTGGTCGCGTTATCCCGCTCCTCGCGACTCTGGGGGGATCTCTTCAACTACCGATTCCCCGATTCCGAGACCGGCACGCTGGGCGGTCACTCTCTCGGCAATCTGATCCTCCATTCCCTGCAGGACCTCAATGACGGTGATCTGCTTGAAGCCCTTGAAGATGCCGCCGAAATACTCAACACGGCGGGACACGTGATCCCGGTGACACTCGAGCATTCCATGCTCTGCGCCAGGCTAGAGGATGGGAGCGTCATTTATGGCGAGAGTTCGATCGATCTTCCCGAAGGTCGAGCGGTTCTGCCCATTGAGCAGGTGTTTCTCGATCCCGATGTTCGGGCCTCGGTGCGAGCGCGAAAAGCGCTGGAACGTGCCGATGTTGTCATCATCGGTCCGGGCGATCTCTACACCAGCATCATTCCCTGTCTGCTCGTCAGTGGAGTCGCCGAAGCGATTCGCTCCTGCGAAGGTGAGATCATCTATGTCTGTAATGTCATGACGAAGCATGGCGAGACCGACGGATTCGCGGCCTCTGATTTCGTCCGCGAGTTGCACCGCTACCTTGGCAGGAGAGTCGATACTGCCCTGGTCAGCACCAGCACTTACCCGCAGTCGCTACTGGACGCTTACGCCAGCGAGCAGGCGTTCCCGGTGCGGGCTGACCTCGACGAAGTACGAGATCTGGTACCCCGGGTGATCGCGGGTCATTTCTCCACTATCGATCGGCTGATTCGCCACGATGCCGAGCGCGTCATTCTCGGTATCTGGCCGCAACAAGGCACTTGAAATGTACGCCGGGGAGGGCAAGTAATGCGCATCATCATCGACAAGAACGTCATGGTCCCGATGCGAGATGGCGTCGAGATGGCCACCGATGTCTATCGCCGCGACACTGATGAGCCGTCACCGGTTTTGCTGCAACGTCTTCCCTACAACAAGGACATGGCCGGCCTCAGTAATTTCGCGATGGATGTCCAGCGAGCGGTTCGCTCTGGCTACGTGGTGGTGATTCAGGATACCCGTGGCCGGTTTCAGTCTGGCGGGGAGTTCAATCCATTCTTCGATGAGGCGGAAGATGGCGTCGATGCTATCGAATGGGCTGCATCCCAGTCGTGGTCGACCGGGAAGGTCGGTATGATCGGTGGTTCCTATTTCGGGGCGACTCAGTGGCTTCCGGCTACGAAATCCCCGGATGCGCTCAAAGCGATTGCCCCGGTGGTGACTGCCGCCGACTATCACGAGGGGTGGGCCTATCAGGGTGGAGCCTTCGAGCTCGGCTTCAATCTGATCTGGACGCTCTCGACCCTGGCGCTGGGTGAGATGAACCGTCGACTGGGTGCCGGCAAGGCCTCGATCGACGACCTGATGGCACTGATCGCCTCGGCCGACGCCTGCAACGATCTCTACTGGCGGCTTCCACTCACTGATATGCCGGTTCTGGACGGAATCGCCCCGTACTACTTCGACTGGCTGGCCCATCCGGACTACGATGATTACTGGCGGCAGATCGCTCCGAAGGAACACTACAGCGAGATCACCGTCCCGGCGTTGAACGTAGGTGGCTGGTACGACCTGTTCATCGGCGGAACGCTGGCCAACTACCGGGATATGCGACAGCAGGGCGGTTCTGAGGAATCGCGGCGTTTTCAGCGATTGATCGTCGGTCCCTGGGCACACGGGGTATTCGGCGGGAACTACGCTGATCGGCAGTTCGGGATCCGGGCCAGTTCGGACGGGTTCGATCTGACTGGTGCCCAGCTCCGCTGGTACGACTACTGGCTGAAATCTGAAGAGAATGGGTTGCCGGACGACAAGCCGGTGCAGATTTTCGTAATGGGGTCCAATACCTGGCGCCACGAGGATGACTGGCCGCTTCCGGACACTCGCTACACGCCGTATTATCTCCGTTCTCGTGGAAAAGCGAATACCCGGTTCGGCGACGGAACGCTCTCGACCGATCAGCCAGCCGAAGAGCCGGAAGATGTCTACCTCTACGATCCACGAGATCCGGTTCCAACCTGCGGTGGGGCGACGTTCCTGCCCGGACTACAGGTCGGTGCCAACGCTGGCCCGCGCGACCAACGGCAGGTCGAAGAACGGGCTGACATTCTCTGCTACACGTCTGAGCCACTGGTCGAACCCATGGAGGTTATCGGGCACATCGAACTGGTGCTGTTCGCATCCTCGTCAGCGCTGGATACCGATTTCACCGGGAAGCTGGTGGATGTCTCGCCCGATGGTGAGGCGACGATTCTGACCGACGGTATTCTCCGGGCGCGTTATCGAGAGTCGATGTCGCAGCCATCCCATCTCGAACCGGGCCACGTATACGAACTCCGGCTCGATCTCTGGGCAACGGCGAACCTGTTCAAAGCCGGTCACCGGATCCGTCTGGAAGTCTCAAGCAGCAACTTCCCGCGATTCGATCGCAACACGAACACCGGCAACACGATCGCCGAGGACGGCCCGGACGATCTGGTTCAAGCGGTAAACCGGGTCTTCCATGATCGAGTTCGGCCATCCCACCTGATACTGCCGATCATCAAGCGGTGAGGACACCCCCGATTCTCCTCAGGGTACATAAAGGGAGGCGCCCGCCTGGAACAAGGAGTTCCAGACAGGTGCCTCAGGTGCCCTTGAGCTGCTTAAGCAGCTCCCGTTCAAGGAGTTATCGCATTGCCATCTTGTTGATGTGTGCTCCACTCTCAGCCAGGTTAGTCAGCTTCTTGTCGGTGGCAGCTTCTTCTTTCAGCGTCGTCTCAAGCAGCGACGCGGCCTTCTCGTTGCCGAGGTGCTTGGCGATGGTTCGGGCGGTGCCATAGGCAGCGATCTCATAGTGCTCGACGCGCTGTGCCGCAGCAATCAGCGCTGCATCCTTGACCGCTGGCTCGCCTTCCATCTCGATGATCTCTTCACCTTCTGCGACAAGGCCCTTCATGGCGTCGCAGGTTTCGCCGGTTGCGCTGTAGTTGAGTTCTTCGAAAATCTGATCCAGCCGGCGGACGTGCTCTTCAGTTTCTATGAGGTGGCTCTTGAAGCCCTCTCGGAGTTCGCCCGACGAGGAAGCCTTCGCCATCTGCGGAAGGGCCTCCAACAACTGGTTCTCTGCGCTGTAGAGATCCTTGAGTTCGTGAACGAAAAGCTTCTCGAGGCTCGTAAGTTTCATGACTACTCCTTCTTACTACTTCCCGAAGTCTTGAGTTTGTCGATTGCATTGACTGTGTTCGTCGATTGATGCTGCTGACAAACTTCGACGCGTTGGGCCACTCATGTGACCGACGGTGACTGATAACGCAAACAGAATGCCAACCGAATACGCATAGCGCGGTTTCGTTGTCTGCATGGAGAATGTTCCCGAGAGAGATGGCTGAAGCGCCTGGAGCGGTTACGATCGGACCTTATCGTGGTATGTTGCCGAGGGACGACAACGACGTTCCGAGACCATTACTGAACACTACGGGAGGTCCAGTGACCCAGCCATCGCCTCGAGGAATCGAACCCGAAGACCTGCTGAAGTTGCAGGTTGTCACCCATGCCGAGATCTCACCAGACGGTGGGCAGATCGCGTATGCCGTTCAGGAAGCGGTGCTGGATGAGAACCGCTATCGGTCTGCCATCTGGCTGGTCGATACCGCCTCTGGTCAGCAGCGCCGGTTTACCAGCGGAGCCACGCAGGACACCGATCCGCGCTGGTCGCCGGATGGCTCCACGCTTGCTTTCGTTTCGGATCGATCTGGAAAACCGCAGATCCACCTCATCGATCGCGCTGGCGGCGAATCCCGACAACTGACGACGATCGAGCGCGGTGCTGGAGCTCCGGCATGGTCGCCAGATGGCTCCCGGATCGCCTTCATGAGCAGCCAGGGCAACGGCATCGACGATGAAGAGCGCAACAAGCCCGGCGGGATGATCCGGCACATCACCCGCAAGAAGTACCGGTTCGACGTGATCGGCTATATCGATGACCGCTTCCCACATGTCTGGTACGTCGATGCGCAGGCCGGAGACGTGCAGCAGGTGACGGCTGGCCCGTGGCCGGATACCTCCCCAGCCTGGTCTCCGGATGGCGCCAGGATCGCGTTTTCGTCCAACCGGGAGAACGAGATCACCGAGGGGCAGATTTCACAGCTGTATCTGATCGATGTGCCGTCCCCGGGAACCGCAATTGGGGATACCGATGACGCGCGGAAGATCGAGACCGGCTCCGAACTCCACGCGGCCCCGGCATGGTCCCCCGACGGGAAACAGATCGCCTTTATCGGCCGGAGAGCCGGTGCCCGGGCTGGAGCCAACACCGATGTCTACATGGTTCCCGTTGACGGTGCGTCCAATGATTCCAACCTGACTAGCGACTGGGATCACGCGGTTGGGGTCGGCATCTACAGCGACACCTTCGATAGCGGAACCTCCTCGCTGTTCTGGGCACCGGACGGGAAGGCGATCCGATTCGGCGGCAACGTTCGTGGCCGGACCGGGCTGTTCAGTGTCGATACTGACGGCAAGGTGAGCGAGATCGTTATTGGAGAGCGCACAGCCACGGTGTTCAGCCAGTCGTCGGACGGCAGCCGGATCGGATTTG
The DNA here is from genome assembly GCA_007124395.1 of Thermomicrobiaceae bacterium. Lineage (GTDB taxonomy): Bacteria > Chloroflexota > Chloroflexia > Thermomicrobiales > Thermomicrobiaceae > SLMJ01. The sequence continues at coordinate 7,997 of SLFF01000451.1, forward strand.
CCTCGGCGACATTCACCAGCCCCGGAAACGTCTTCGTGGCCAGTGCCGACGGATCGAGCGAGACGCAGCTCACTGATCTCAACCGTGACCTGCTGGACGAACTGCCGATCCAGGAGCCGGAACATATGCCGTTCCGGAGCTTCGATGATCGGTTCGATGTCGATGCCTGGTTGATTCGGCCGGCCGGCTACGATCCACAGAGGCAGTACCCGCTGGTGCAGTTGATTCATGGCGGTCCGCACTCCGTCTTCGGACATGCTTTCTTCTTCGATATGCAGCAATGGGCCAGCCATGGCTGGAAC
>SLFF01000458.1 GCA_007124395.1 Thermomicrobiaceae bacterium
AGTTGATTGGCGAACTCCCGGGCCCACCGATCAGCTTCCTGAATAGCCTCCAGCGTTACCTGACTGCCTGACGGTACGTGTGCTTGAAGAGTTCGATCAACGAGGCCGGTGATATCGCCGAATCGGATGTTACCGGCCAGAAATTGATCTACGGCGATCTCATCGGCGGCACTCAATACCGTTGGGAAGGTCAACCCGGCCCTGCCAGACTGGTTTGCGAGTTTCAATGCCGGAAACCGCTCAAGATCTGGCGGTCGAAATTCGAGCGTGCCCATTGTCGCGAGATCGAGGTGGCGGTCTGGCGCAGCGATACGCTCGGGAGCTGTGAGGGCGTACTGAATCGGGACCCGCATATCGGGGATGCCGAGTTGAGCCATCGTCGAGCCATCGGTGAAGGTGACCATCGAGTGAATCAGGCTCTGCGGGTGAATCACCACATCCAGATGGTCGAATTCGGTATCGAAGAGCCAGCGCGCCTCAATAACCTCCAGCCCCTTGTTCATCAGCGTCGCCGAATCAATCGTCACCTTGGCACCCATGACCCAGTTCGGGTGGGCCAGTGCCTGGTCAACGGTGACATCAGGGAGCTGATCGAGCGGGATGTCCCGAAGTGCGCCACCTGACGCCGTTAGCGTGATCTTCGCGACGTCATCGGTTGTGCCGCGGGCGAGCAGGCATTGCCAGATCGCGCTATGCTCGCTATCGATCGGCCGGATTGCAATCCCGGCTTCAACCGCCTCGCGCATGATGATTTCACCGGCACAGACGATGACTTCTTTGTTGGCGAGCGCAACCTCTTTGCCTTCTCGAAGCGCTTGAATGGTGGGCACGATTGCACTGTGTCCGGTGGTGGCAACGACCACCATGTCGGCGTCCGGATGTGTTGCGACTGCCGAGAGGCCACTATCGCCGTTCATGCACTCGCAGTCTGGGAAGTTGTGCGCCTGGTCAGCAGAAATCGTGGAGATGAGCGAGGGCCGAAACTCCTGCACCTGGTCACCGAGTAGGTCCAGATTTGAGCCTGCGGCCAGAGCTACAACTGAAAATCGTTCTGGAAGCTGACGGACGACATCGAGGGTCTGTTGCCCAATCGATCCAGTCGAACCAAGAATCGCGAGTCTGGTTGTCATGGCCATCCAATCTCCGTCGTCAACAGCATGAGATAGAACCCGGCTGGGAGCGTAAAGAGCAACGCGTCGATACGGTCGAGGATACCACCATGTCCCGGGATCAGGTTTCCCATGTCCTTGATGCCGAGATCACGTTTGATGAGTGACTCCACGAGGTCTCCAGCCTGGCCTAGAGAGCTGATCAGCAAGCCTGTGACGGCAGCTGCATAGAGGGGGATCGGTAATCCCAGGAGTGCGGCGGCTCCGACTGCGGTGAGCCCGCCGACGATAGCCCCGGAGAGTGCCCCTTCGATCGTCTTGCCGGGGCTCAGTGTGGGCGCCAGCTTCGTTCGGCCAAGCGCGCGTCCACCAAGGTAGGCAGCACTATCAGTCATCCAGGTGATCGCCACGATCAGGACCAGCCAGGCCAGTCCTGCAGCTGGCGGAGACCCGACTGACAGATTGTTGACTGATTGAATCCAGCTACTGACGTCATCGTCACCGTGCCCGCGGATCAGCGTCATATGCGCCAGCGGCAGGCCGATATACAGCATCGATCCAACCGAGAAGGACCAGTTGCGGGTCGCTCCCTCGATGACACCTCGTCCGATTGCTGCGATGAAGAGGAAGATCGAGCCGAGAATGGTGATCCCAAGGAGTAGCGCCAGTGAGTCGCTGAAGCCACTTGCCGTGATCAGCAAGGCACTCACGATCAGAACCGGGATGGTGAGTAGTTGAACTCCCACTGTGGAAACAGCGCGGGCGAATTCGTTGATTCCCAGTCCTGCGAGGGCGAAGAGGGCGATCGTGAGAATGGGGTGCCCCAGCACAGCCGGAACGATCGCGACGGCGACAATGACTATCGCACTGAGGACTCGTTGACCAAGCATCCTGTCGGCTCCCGAGTCTATTCGGAGTCGGTGTTGTGTAACCGGTGTCCGATACCGCCAAATCGCCGCTCACGGTGTTGATAGTCTTCGATTGCCTGCCGCAGATGATCAGGCCCGAAATCTGGCCACAGTACCGGGGTGAAATGCCATTCGGCGTAGGCTGCCTGCCAGATCAGAAAGTTCGAGGTGCGGAACTCGCCCGATGTGCGAATCACCAGGTCGGGGTCCGGGATGTCTTCGGTATAGAGATAGTGCGAGATCAGATCTTCGGTAATCTGGTCAGACGGAATACCATCATCGACGATTTGTTTGATTGCCTGCATGAGTTCGGCACGACCACCGTAGTTGAACGCCAGGGTCAGGACGATGGCGTCGTTGTTCCGGGTGAGATCGATCGCTCCTCGAATGGAAGCCTGCAGTTCCGGGGACAGCCCGTCGAGACTGCCGATGTGTCGGAGCTGGGCGCCACGTTCATGGAGCGCTTCAGTCTCGAAATCAATGGCGTGACTGAGGATTTGCAGGATGCCGTCGACCTCGTCTCGTGGGCGGCGCCAGTTTTCCGTGGAAAACGCCCAGAGCGTGAGGTATCGGACACCGAGTTCACCGGCTGCAGTGGTAATCCGTCGGATGTTCTCGGTGCCGGCTTCGTGGCCGGAGAGGCGTGGCAAGCCGCGACTCGTCGCCCAGCGACCGTTGCCATCCATGATCATGGCAACATGCTTGGGGACTGGCCGCAGTGCCTCCCGGGTATTGATGGTGGATTCCGATTGAGGAGATGTCATGCTCAGGCCGCGACTGGAAGTGAATCAGACTTCCAGAACGTCGTCCTCTTTCTCCTTACCGACGGCATCTGCCCGGGCAACATACTTATCGGTGAGGTTCTGAATATCCTGTTCGCCGCGTCGTTCATCGTCTTCGCTGATCATCTTCTCCTGGGCCAGTTCTTTGACCTGGGAAATAGCGTCACGACGAATATTCCGGATGGCGACACGGGTATCTTCGACCTTGCTCTTGACGACCTTGACCATCTCTTTCCGGCGCTCTTCGGTCAGGGCAGGAATCGAGATGCGAATGACATCGCCATCGTTGGTCGGGTTTACCCCGAGATCGGCGGTGCGGATCGCCTTTTCGATTGCCTGTAGTGAGCCTTTGTCCCAGGGCTGAATGACCAGCAATCGAGCCTCCGGGACGCTAATGCCGGCAAGCTGGTTGAGTGGAGTCATCGCTCCATAATAGTCAACCTCTACCCGCTCGACGAGTGCCGGTGAAGCCCGACCGGTGCGCACGCTGGACAATTCGCGCTGGAGGGCCTCAATGGCTTTTTTCATTCGGCTTTCGGTATCAGATTTGACATCATTCAGCATTGGTATCTCCCGCTCGACCTGGTCGCTGTAACGGCGCGTTTACTCTACCACGTAGCGATCAGATTCGCGTCAGTGGACGAGTGTTCCAACGGATTCCCCAAACGCTGCACGCTCGATGTTCCCCTTTGTGAGGATATCGAACACGATAACCGGCAGATCGTTCTCCCGGCAGAGCGCCAGCGCGGACTGATCCATGACTTGCAAGTTGCGTTCTAGGGCGTATTGGTGGGTCAGTTGCTCGAAGCGGTGTGCCTCGGGGTTGGTCCGTGGATCGGCATCGTACACGCCGTCGATTCCATTCTTCCCCATGAGCATGACTTCGGCGCCGATCTCGATCGCTCTCAGCGCAGCTGCCGTATCAGTGGTGAAGTAGGGGTTCCCGGTTCCACCGGCGAGAATAACGACGCGACCCTTTTCCATGTGACGGATAGCTCGTCGTCGAATGTATGGCTCGGCAACCTGAGGCATCTCGATGGCTGTCTGAACCCGGGTCTGAATGCCGAAATCTTCCAGTGAATCCTGGAGCGCCAACGCGTTCATTACTGTTGCCAGCATACCCATGTAGTCGGCAGTGGCCCTGTCCATTCCCCGGGTGCTGGCGGCAAGCCCGCGCCAGATGTTGCCGCCGCCGATGACGATCGCCAGTTCAACGTTCCGGTTGACGACATCGGTAACTTCCTGGGCGAGGCGGGTGACTACTTCAGGATCTATGCCGTATCCTGCTGAGCCCATGAGTGCTTCACCGGAGAGTTTGAGCAGTAACCTTCGGTAGGACTTCTGTGCGCCGGCATCCGTGCCTTCTGTCGCTTCCACAGCATCGATCCCCTGATCTACGCGATGTTTCAATCCGATGCCGTTCGGTTGAGAGGCTGAGCCGGAAGGGCTGACACGGTCAACCGGACGGGGTGGGCTGGAGTCTGGCCGGGTCGAGATGTTGCGGCCCGGCCAGGGCGGTCTCACATAAGTGAGCGGCGATCAGGATTCGTCGGCAACGTCTTCGGTGGTTTCGCCGAGTTCGAAGCGGCTGAAGCGTCGAACGACGATGTTCTCGCCGAGCTTGGCAATGCCGTCCTTGATGACTTCTTCGATCGTCTTGCCACTGTCTTTGATGAAGTCCTGCGAGAGCAGTGCCAGCTGCTTGACGGCAACTTCTTTGCTGCCGAGCTCTTCTGCCTTGGCATTCAGCACATCGGACGGGATCTCGTCCTCGCTGACATACTGCGGGTTCAGTGCGGCAATCTGCATCGCGATATCGTGCGCCAGTCCCTGGAAGTCAGGAGTGCGGGCGACAAAGTCAGTCTCGCAGTTGATCTCCACCATTGCACCGATGCGGCCGCCACCGTGAATGTATGGCTCGACCAGTCCCTGAGATGCCTGCCGGTCAGTCTTCTTTTCCGCTCGGGCCAGCCCCTGCTGAGCAATGACCTGGGCGGCCTTCTCCATGTTGCCTTCGACCTCTTCGAGTGCGCGTTTGGCATCCATAATTCCGGCGCCGGTTTTTTCACTCAACTCTTTAACCATAGCTGCTGAGATCTGCACGTTGTTTCCTCTCTGGTTGATTGACTGACGAATCAGGACATGGCGAAGCCGGCTCAGATCAGCCGGCTTCCCAGTTCCGTTCAATAGATGATCAGGATTGCTGCTGAGTGCCGTTCGACGATGGCTCGCTACTCGCTGCGGGCTCCTCGGACTCGGACGCCTCATCAGCACTGGCTGGTGCCTCTGCTGCTTCCTGAGCTGGAACCTCAGCGGGTGCCGCCGGTGCTGGTGCTGGTGCCGCAGCGGGTGCGGCTGCCTGGGCAGCGGCTGGAGCGTCGTCAGCCATTCGGCTCTCGACGAGTGTTCGTCCCTCGATGATTGCATCAACGATCCGGCCAGCAACAATCCGAACTGAGCGAATCGCGTCATCATTTGCCGGGATGACATAATCGATCTGGTCAGGATCGCAATTTGTATCGACCATAGCGATGACTGGAATGCCGAGCCGGTGTGCCTCAGCGATCGCGATGTGCTCCCGCTTGGGATCCACCACGAAGATCGCCGCTGGCAGCTGGTTCAGGTCTTTCAGCCCACCCAGAGACAGGCGAAGACGGGTAAGCTCACGCTCCTTGAGGATCTGCTCCTGCTTGGGCAGGGCGAAAATCCGTCCGGTGGCGAATTGCTCTTCCAGATCGGCCAGGTAGCGAAGACGGGAACGAATGGTCACGAAGTTGGTCAGGGTGCCGCCGAGCCATCGGCGATCGACGAAGAACTGACCGGCTCGTGCCGATTCGGTGCGAACCGTATCCTGAGCCTGCTTCTTGGTTCCAACGAAGATCACTTTGCCACCTTCAGCAGCGATCTTGCTGACGAAGTTACAGGCTTCCTCCAGCATGACCACAGTCTGCTGAAGATCGATGATGTGGATCCCGTGGCGCTCCGTGAAAATGAACGGTCGCATCTTCGGGTTCCAGCGCTTTGTCTGATGACCAAAGTGAACGCCCGCTTCGAGGAGCGCTTTCATAGTCACTTCGGTCGATTCGCGTTCTGCAGTAGCAACCACGCGTGATACCTCCTGGATTGTGTTGATCGTCCGTGCCGTTCAACCTGGTATCGGACTGCCGTTCAGGCAGCACACCGACCTCAGTCCGGGCACGTGTTTATTTGGCGATACTCATCGCCGACCGTCAGTATAGCACAGCGAAAAACGGCGGCTCAATAGCGAGAATGGCCGAGACTACTGGCTGAGTTCCACGAAATCTGCGGCCACGAACCCACTGATTCCTTCACCCTCGATCGGCCACCAGGTGAAACCATCCGCCTGCTGCGATTCGCCAGTCACGGTTATTGCGGTTCCATCCGGAATACTTCCGACAACTTCAGCTCCGGTACTGGCCGACTCGCGCACGTTGAGTCCGGCTTCACCAGTACCGACCACGGTAACCGTGGCTCCTGGCCCGATCTCGGTTGGTGCGGGTTCTCCTTCGCCGTTCTCTTCACCTTCACCGTTCTCGCCCGGTGGAGGAGTCATCACGGTAATCGGCGCGTCATCGGCGCCATTTTCGGGCGCCGCATCATCGGTTGGTGATGGCGTTGATGATGGGATCACCGGACCTGCGGTGTCGACATCATCGGCTACCTCGTCGTCGTTATCATCCGACAGCATGTTTGCAGCCCAGAACCAGACTAGCCCGAGCATTAGAATCACACCGACAACCGGCGCGGCAATGCGGAGATAGTCGGTCCAGTATCGCTCTTCTGGCTGATATCCGAATGGGGTGCGTTCGCCATCGTTTGGATCGTGACCGCCCGGATCACCGAACGGCTGCGTATAGCGGTCGTCGTCACCTCCACCATACCCGGATCCACTGTTTCCGTAGTCATCGGAGCCAGTTGGCCGGCCCGGACCTCCATATTGACTCACGTCGCCTCCTCGCCGTTCCTGTTGCTCGTTGGGTGGTCGTTGTGCTTGCAGATGAATGGGAGCGATCTCGCCGGATTCATCTGGTGGCTGGCCACCGGTTGTGCGAATATCTCCGCGACTTCCCGGCGCCATACCTCTTGCGCCTGGTTGGTCGATTGGTTCCCAGTAATTGCCCATCCCGCGGTCACAGTCGAGATCATCTTCACCGACGAGATGACTTTGCTGGGGAGAGTACAGAAGTGGGTTACGACACCATCCTTTACGCCAGATCGGTGCCGGCTCATAGTGCTTGCATGTGCTGCACGTTCGGACTGTCATCGTGAACGCATTCCCACCAGTACTCTTGTTTTCTGCTCATCGAGCGCCCCGCACTGCCCACCTGCTTGGTCAGATCATCGACTCGAGCGTCGTTACGCTGAGACGTATAGTACGTACACTCGCAAGTCCGGGACCGCAGCAATATCGCTTGCCAGGTCTGCCGCCAGGTCGTCGATCAGTTCGATGACGGATCACGTGGCGGATCAGTCGAGGCTCCGCTCTCGCTGTCGTCCGAGCCAGCCAGACGTCGCAAAACCGATGGAGACTCGTCATCTGACGAGCCGCCGAGCACGCTACTTCCGCCGGACACGCTTGCCGACGAGGACTTCATGTTGAGATCGCCTTCATAAAAGGCGCCTTCGTCGATCACGAGCGCTTCGGTGCTTACCGTTGCCGAAACGCGACCGGTTCCCGTGATCTGCAATCGACCACGGCAGGTAACGTCGCCGGTGAGTTTCCCGGCTACGGTGACGCTCGCTGCTTCGACCGTGGCATCGATATCGGCACTCTCGGCCACATAGAGCAATCCCTGACAGACGATTTTGCCGCGCACCATTCCCTCGACACGGACATCCCGTGTTGTGGTGAATGTGCCCTCGATCGACGAATTGCGGTCAATGAGACTTAGCGGCTCATTCGCCGCGGCCTGACTCCCGGGGGTTTCGGTTCCCGGTGCCGATGGCTGGTAGGACATTGTCATGGTGCTCCTCCCGCGACGGACTGGCCGCCACCGTCCTTCGAACGTTCCTCGGTACTACGTCGTGTTGATCAGAGCGTCGAGCCGGTGCCTCCATCGGAGCTTCGCCCAACATCTTCCATCTTGAGCTGCCCGCTGATCGTTGCACCTTCATGCACGATCAGTTTCGGTGATCGAACGTCGCCGGTCACCTCGCCCTGTGGCATTACTTCGAGCCGTGTTCTGGCTTCGATCTTTCCACGAACCAGCCCGGCTACTACTACGCTGTCTGCGTGGAGGGATGCATCGACTTCCGCACCTTCAGCCACATACAGATCGGTGTCAGAATGAAGCTCACCGTCGGCTTTTCCGTGGACCTGAATCGATCCTTCGCTCCGGAGCGTCCCGTTCCAGTGTGCATTCTTGGAAATCACGCTCGTCGATGCGTCACCATCTGGCGATGATGTCTGCGCCGGTGCGGGTGCCTGCCACTGGCGAGTCTCCTGATAGCCCTGTG
>SLFF01000448.1 GCA_007124395.1 Thermomicrobiaceae bacterium
AGCATATTTGATCAGATCGCCGGGTCCATGGGGGACAGGGACTCTGGGGATGATCGAGAATGACATCAAGTCGGCTCCTGGCCGCTAAGTAATAGCAATTCCGGACAGCAGCGCAATTCCCGCCAGTCCGATGTAAATGCTTCCTACGACGAATCGCTGCCAGTTGATGAATTTTTCGCTGGATCGTAGCCAGTTCGCCAGTGAGCCCGAGAACATTGCGAACGCGCCTTCACATATAACCGCCAAGAACATGAACGTTCCGCCGAGAACCAGTATCTGGCCGGCTACCTCCCCGCGGTCCGGATCGACAAACTGTGGCAGGAAAGCGAGAAAGAATAACGCCGTCTTGGGGTTCAGTGCGTTTACAACAGCACCCTGAACAAAAATCCGCTGCATCGAGGTACGCAGCGTCGAATCTATGCCCTGTACTTCTGGTTTCCTGAGAATGGTTGTAATGCCAAGGAACGCCAGGTATGCGGCTCCTGCGACCTTCACACTGAAGAACGCAACTGGCGATGCTACGAGGACTGCCGAGAGGCCAATCGTTGCAGCGAGAATGTGAAGCGCATCACCAGCCTGAAATCCGAGCACGGAGACGAAGGCTGCTGAGCGCCCGTGTTCGATTCCCCGGGCGAGGATAAAGAGCATGCCCGGGCCTGGAATCAATAGCAGGCCGACGGTGGTGACCGCGAAAACTGCCAGGATATGAGCGTCAAGCATCTGATGACTGCCCATCGTCGTTGCGCCTGCGCCAGCTGGGAAAGTGCTCGACACCGGACACGCGAAATCAGGAAGGTCCCTCACTACACTAGCGTGTCCACAGGTGCATGGGCATCAGTCATATGACGGAGATTTTGGGGACGCTCTGTTCCCGGATTCTACGTATTTTTAGTGAGAACCGGGTAAAAGGTGCGGCAGAGGAGTGACAACAGTTGTCGGAAAAAAGACCCACCGGGAGGGCGAGGACGCCTTCCCAGTGGGGCAGAAATGGGTTCTACCTCTTCATCTGTTGCGCCATGATGTCGGCGACGCCGGCGGCCGTGTCGGCAACCTTCACGCCGGCGGCTTCGAGCGCCTTGATCTTGGCAGCGGCGGTACCTTCTCCACCGGAGATGATTGCTCCGGCGTGGCCCATTCGCTTGCCTGGTGGCGCTGTCTGTCCAGCAATGAAGCCCACCATCGGCTTGGTGACGTTGTTCTTGATGAACTCGGCGGCCTGCTCTTCGTCGCTGCCACCGATCTCACCGATCATCACGATCGCCTCGGTCTCGGGATCGTTCTGGAAGAGGTCCAGCACGTCGATGAAGTTGGTGCCGATAATCGGATCGCCACCAATGCCAACCGCGCTCGACTGGCCGAGACCGGCCTGGGTGAGTGCGTTGACCACTTCGTAGGTTAGTGTGCCGGAGCGGGAGACGAGTCCCACCGGTCCCCGGTCGTGAATATAGCCGGGCATGATGCCGACTTTTGCCTCACCTGGCGTGATCAGTCCCGGACAATTCGGGCCGATCAGCCGTGCGCCAGCCTGCTTGACATAGTGGTAGACACCAACCATGTCCAGCGTTGGCACGCCTTCGGTAATGCAGATGATCAGTTTGATACCGGCATCGGTCGCCTCATAGATCGCGTCGGCGGCGAACGGTGCAGGGACGTAGATGATCGATGTGTTGGCGTCGGTCTTCTCCACTGCATCGGAAACAGTGTTGAATACCGGAACGCCGTGGACGTCTTTACCCAGACCTCCCGGGGTAACCCCGGCGACCACATTCGTCCCGTACTCGACCATCTGGCCGGTATGAAAGGAGCCTTCCCGACCAGTAATCCCCTGGACGAGCAGGCGGGTCTGGTTGTTCACCAGAATACTCACGGATTCCTCCCTGCCTGTCGCTACGCTGCGCCTTCGGCGGCTGCCACGACCTGTTTTGCTGCTTCGTCCATACGCTCGACAACGGTGATTCCGGCATCGGCCAGCAGTTTCTGGCCCTCAGCCTGGTTCGTTCCAATCAATCTGATGACGAACGGCACCTTGACGTCGATCTTGCCCATCGCTTCCAGCAGTCCCTGGGCAACGACATCGCAGCGGGTGATACCGCCGAAGATGTTGATGAGCACAGCCTTTACGTCTGGCTCGGCCAGGACGAGGTTCAGTGCCAGCGTCACCTGATCGGCACTTGCTCCACCACCAACATCGAGGAAGTTGGCTGGCTCTCCACCCTGGAACTTGACTGCGTCCATGGTGGCCATCGAGAGTCCGGCACCATTGACCATGCAGCCGATGTTGCCGTCCAGTTTTACGAAGCTGATGCCGTGGGCGCGTGCCTGCACTTCGATCTCGTTCTCTTCTCGCAGGTCACGTAGCTCTTCAGCAGCTTTCTGCCGGTAGAGCGCGTTGTCGTCGATCGTAATCTTGGAGTCGATTGCCTGCCATTCGCCATCTCCGTTGATGATCAACGGGTTGATCTCGCAGAGTCCGGCGTCCTTCTCGGTGAAGGCTTTGAACACCGCTTTGGCGATCTTCGCGAACCCGCCGACCTGCTTGCCTTCGAGACCGAGCTTGAATGCGAGTCGCCGGCACTGGTAATCGCGCAGACCCAGATGCGGGTGCGCGGTTTCCGTGTGGATCTTTTCCGGGGTATCGCGGGCGACTTCTTCGATGTCCACGCCACCCTCGGCGCTGGCCATCACGGTTACACCACGGCCATCACGATCGATCACTGCGCCGAGGTAGACCTCGCGCTGAATATCGACCGCCGGAGCCACCAGCACCATATTGACGATGTGTCCGCTGATATCGATTCCCAGAATCTCCGATGCCACCTTGCGGGCATCATCTGGACCCTCGGCAAGCTTCACCCCGCCGGCTTTGCCTCGTCCGCCCGAGTGAACCTGTGCCTTGATTACGACCTTGCCGCCGATCTTCTGCGCTGCATCAGCAGCAGCATCCGCGGAATCGCACACGATCCCTGCGTTGATCGGGATCCCGTACTGCTGCAATATCTCAGCAGCCTGGTATTCGTGGATATTCATCCCAAACTCCCGGTTGTTGAGAACGGCGCCATCCCGATTGGCGGCATGCGCCGGTACCGTCCAGTTTCCATCCTTCCGATAATAGCACAGTGCTCTGAATTCGCCTGAACAGACGTGTTCAGGAAGGGTTGGTATGATGGCTGCGGCAGCACATGTAGGAAGTGGCAGGACACGAGTGTCATCCGAAAGAGGTGGCGGGGGTGTCCATGAACTCGAACGTATGGAGGCTGACATGGCCGGCAACAATGGCTCAGGTAATGGATCGTTTATCGCCGGATTCATCCTCGGTGCAATCGGCGGGGCCGCGGCTGGCCTGTTCAAAGCACCGAAGCGAGGTGATGAACTCCGCAGCGACATTGGAGAGAAGGTCAACGAGACGACGGCACCGGTTCGCGAAAAAGCCGCGCCTCTGGTAAATCAGGGCAAGGAACGTGCTACCGAGTTGGTTGACAAAGCCGCCGATGGCGCTCAGAGCCTGAGTGGAAAGATCGCAGCGATGGACTTGCCATTCGACGATCGAAGCGATCACGCCCCGGGCGGCGATGTTCCCTCTGCCGGGATCGATCCGAAGGCTCCAAAAGCCTGATTAAGCGGTTCAACGGGTGAGTGTGACCAATAAATTGACGAAGGTTCAGGAGGACTAATGCTTGGCCGATTGCAGACGGCGCTCAAGTTTCTCACGTATGGCTTGTTGATCGGGATTTTCTTTGCACCCAACAGTGGTGCGGAGACCCGTCGAAAAGTCACAGGCTGGGTGACCAGTGGTGCCAAAGATTTCATGGGTAACATCACTGGCGGGAATTCCAACTAGCGAACTCCTGCTGACCAATGTATTTCCGGGCCACGCCCTGGTGGCCCGCATACAGCTGGATTTCTGACCCCGGTTCAACATCTTTGTTCTTGCCCTGCAAACCCTGCAGCGGTGAACCTGCTGAAAGCGCGCATCTTTGTTTCCGATCGGTGATGACAACCGCGGCCGTCAACTGACGCCGATAATCAACTGGCTGCTCATCCTCGGGAATCTCATCGTGTTCGTCTATCAGATCACCATGCCGATGGCGGACCTGGAACGGTTCGTTTTCGAGTATGGAGCGATTCCTGGTGAACTCACCGCTGCGTTCCCGTCGCTGGCACCAGAGGCGTGGAGCGTCTACGCCACCGTGTTTACCTCGATGTTCATGCACGGCAGCGTCATGCACTTTCTCGGGAATATGCTGTTTCTCTGGGTGTTTGGTGACAACATCGAAGATGCGATGGGTCACATCGGCTATCTGCTCTTCTATCTGGCCGGCGGGTTGTCCGCTTCGCTGGCTCACATCGCCTTCGAACCGGAGAGTGCCGTGCCGATGATCGGCGCCAGCGGGGCGATCTCCGCGGTGATGGGTGCCTATCTGCTGCTATTTCCGACGGGATCGGTGCGGGTACTGGTCTTCATCGGCATCCCACTGATTTTCGCCGTCCCTGCATTGATCATGCTCGGGCTCTGGTTCGCCACGCAGCTGGTCTCCGGCGTGGCGTCGCTGGAAGGTGCCGGGGATGCAGCCGGAGGGATCGCGTTCTGGGCGCATATCGGTGGATTCGTCGCCGGTGCGGTGCTGGTGTGGTTCTTCCGGGATCCGGCTGCCGTGGCTCGCCAGAAAGCCGCCCGATCAGGCCGCCAGAACTTCCGGCGAATGTAACCGGCGCACGGAGATGTGCGCCGGACGGTCCAGATCGGGGACGGCTCCCTAGTGATGATGCCCGTGGTGGTATTCCGCGATGTCTTCCGGGTTGCTCTTCACGGCCATGTAGGCGGCGATTCCGGTTGTCAGCGGCACGGCGCAGATCAGCCCCAGACTGCCGACGAGCGTGCGCACGATCTCCTCAGCCAGGATCTCACGGTTGATGATGTGCAGCGCTGGCTCGTTGAGCTGGGTGAACAGGATCAACAGCGGCAGGGCGACACCGGCGTAGGCCAGCACCAACGTGTTGACGGTGGCCGCAATGTGATCCCGACCAACATTGATCCCGGATGCAAATAGCTGTGGCATCGTCATTTTCGGGTTAGCTTTTCGTAGCTCGAAGACTGTTGAGCTCTGACTGACGGTGACGTCATCCAGCACGCCGAGCGCGCCGATAATGATGCCGCCCAGCAGGAGTCCCTGCATATTGATGCCCTCGCCACCGACCATCACCTGAATGAACGCCGCCTCGTCCGACGCCAGTCCGGTGAGCGACGATAACCTGACCCAGATGTAGGCAAGGGTTCCCGTTACCATCAGGCTGATACTGGTCCCCAGCACGGCTGCCGTGGTCATCCTGCCTATACCGTGAACGATATATAACGTGAACATGAATATGAATATGGCCGCGAAGACACTGATGGTGACCGGGTTCGAGCCGTCCAGAATTCGGGGAATCATGAACCAGATGATCACGGCAAAGGTGAAGGCCAGCCCGATGATCGCCCTGACCCCTTTCCAGCGCCCGAGTGCGATGATCGCAACCGCAAACATCGCTGCCAGCACCAGCATCGGGGTGGTTCTCACCCGATCGGTGATGATGAATCGCTCTTGCTGGCCCGGCTCGGTCACCGGGGTGTAGGAGACGAAGACCTGGTCTCCAGGCTCATAGAGATGCTCGGTGGTGTTGAGGTCGATGACGCCGACCTCGACCTGCACGATCTCACCCTCGCGATCGCCTTCGCGGAGCTCGACATCCAGAATCTGGTACGGCTGCGTGATCGGGCCGAGCTCGTTGATTCCCTCTTCGATCACTTCGACGATTTCAGCCCGAAGCGTTTGCGATTCGGTACGGGCTTCCGGTTGTTGCGCCTGAACGTTGAGCGGGATCAAGAGGCCGGTCGCGACAATGACCAGCAGGAGTGCAATGCGCCAATACAATTGGTGGCCCTTACCTGTTCATGATGGCGGGTTGGTTCGTATGCGCGGATCGTTTACCGGTTCAGCCGGCTTGATCGATACCGAGAAATCGCAGGAGAACTGCATCGATCTGGTCGTCGGTAAGAATGCGCTCTTCCAGATTCTCGGCTCCGGCCCACTTCTCGAGTGCGCCAGCCACAACGTCGGAGCCAACTCCGGAAGCCGTATCCAGATAGCCGAGCTCGGCCAGTCGTGCCGCGATCTGCTGGTTCAGTGGGTCAGTCAACGGAACGAGTACGACGTCATCGGTTCCGAAGTACACCGAATGCACCTCGTAGAGCCGGCGCAGTTCGTCGATCGGTGTCGGATGATCTTCAACGTGAAGATCCAGCAATCGATCGGTTCCACCACCGTACCCGGCCCGCTCACGAACGATATAGATCGCGGCGGATTGCTGACCCCGGCTATCGCCTCCGGCGATCTGTCCTGCTTCCAGCGCACTGATGAGACGATGGGCGAACGGCCCTGATGTTGACTCGTAGGCATCGGCCATCGCTTCGGTCGTATCCTGGCTGACCAGAATGTTGCCCTGAACGCAGTAGCCGTCGCCGGTCTTTCCACCTGCCCACGGTGAGCAATCCGGCCCGGTGAAGTTTGCCGCGTTTCCGGCCCGATCGACAAGTCCGATTTGACGCACGTCTCGTCCGGGATCCGATGCAGCGAGGTAGGAAATGACATCCGGAGCGGCCCATCCGGCTTGCAGCAGCGCCAGCGCTCGGGTTCCCCATGAGGTGTTTGCGTGTGCCTGGGTGGCAACTGCGCCGACGCTGGCCTCGGCCCAGCCAACCACTGCCCCGACGCCGAAGAACTTCGACTGCACGGCGATGCCGAAGTCTCCGGTGTCTGGATCCCGGGCGACGCTCGAAAACGTGCTGACGCATGGTTGGTGAGTCATGGCTGCGCTTTCCTGGTAGGTCAGGTCGGTTTCTTCTCCGGCAGAATGCCGTTCTCGATGACGTGATAGCCCTGGATTTCTGGCGCATCGTCCATGAGGTGGTAAGCATGCTCGCCCAGCAGGGCGACGATTCCTGTTCCTGCCGCGGATGCTGCCTCTTCGGAATCCCAGTACATCATTGCCATACCGCAGCATGCGTGTTGCCGCATGAGCAACGTTGAGCCCACGAACCCGTCGAACGTGCGTGCATGATCGGCAATGGTCCGATAGACCTCCTGGATGTCAGAGATCTCGGTTTCCTTGCGGCAAGTGAAATTCAGCACGCGTACAAACATGGCGCTCTGCCCTTCCTGTAGTGATCGGACGTCAACAGCGTAGGTCACACGTGCCAGGTGCTCCTCGATATGGTGCCGGTATTCGGTCGGCGCTGTCTTCAATCCAGTTGCCGCAGATAGTATCATCACCGTCACGATGAGGAACAGTGCGAGTCTGGATGGGGGAGCTTTGCTCAATCTGGTCGATATCGCTGCCGAGAAACTCGATGACTATCTGCCACTGATTACGCGGGAGCAGGCTGACAAGCTTCGCGACCTCTCCGAGCGTTTGAAGGGGCACCGGATTCTCCACGTGAATGCGACCCCCTATGGTGGTGGGGTGTCTGAACTCCTGCGTTCAGCACTGGCACTGCAACGGGGACTGGGTCTGGCGGTCGACTGGCGAGTTATCGCTGGCGAGACCAAGTTTTTTGAGGTTACCAAGCGGTTTCACAATGCACTGCAGGGGGCACCTTATGCACTTCCCGAAGAGGATCGGGATACGTACCTGCTGCAGAACAGCTTCAATGCGCATCAGTTTGGTCACGATTATGACCTGGTGATTATTCACGACCCTCAGCCCGTTCCGTTGCTCCAGATGCACGGACGAGGCGACGCCAAGTGGGTCTGGCGATGTCACATCGACACTTCCGAACCTAACCGGGCGGTGCTCGATTTCCTCAAGCCGTACATCGACGAATATGACGCCCTGATCTTTACCCTGGACAAATTTGTTCCGGATGATCTTCGAGATCATAAGATCAAGCTGATTCCGCCGGGAATTGACCCACTGAGCCCCAAGAATTTTGATCTGACACCGGAGCAGTGCCGGCGGATCATGTCATGGGTGGGGGTGGATCCCTCCCGACCAGTGTTGACGCAGGTCTCGCGGTTCGATCCGTGGAAAGATCCGCTGGGAGTGATCCGCATTTTCCGTGAGGCCCGCAAGCAGGTGCCTGGCTTGCAGCTAGCGTTGCTCGGTTCGATGGCGCTGGACGATCCGGAAGCGTGGGATCTGATGGCAGAGATCCGTGAGGAGTCAAATGGGGACGATGATATTCTGGTCTCCACGAATCTCACGGGAATCGGCAATATGGAGGTCAATGTCTTTCA
>SLFF01000091.1 GCA_007124395.1 Thermomicrobiaceae bacterium
CATCGTCTGATTCCTTCCTCGAGTTCGATTGAGCGCCCCGGAGTGTCGTGACAGCCGGGTTGGTCTGGTTGGCCCAGTGTACGATGCTCTCGGAAACTGTGGGGAAGAGGGGTGGATGGTTTCAGCTCTGTTGAGAGGAATCCACCAGCCGATAGACCAGGTTATGGATCTAGCGGAGCCAGTCGGTGATGATTCGCTCAATCGTGTGGTTCGTCCAAGAGTTCATCGATTTGCCCACGTAAACTTGGAAGTTCCTGTTGGAGAACGCCCCATACGATTCGGTCGTCCACCGCGGCGTAGCCGTGGATCAGCACGTTACGGAACGAGATAATGCGCCTGTGCTCTGGAATTCGCTTCGCCGTCGCAGGGTCGCGACGATTGAGCTGGGAAAGCGCCTCTCCGAGGATCTCGAACTGCCGCTCGACCGCCGATCGAAGCATTGGGTCTTCGATGTACTCTTGAAACGTCCGCCCCTCTGAGAACTGCACCAGAAGGCGTGCAGCCTGACTCCTGTCGTAGAGGTACTTGCGGGACTCAAGTTCCATACAGGACGCTCTTGCTTCGCTCTATTGCCTGCCGGAAATACGGGTTCTTCGAGGCTGACGACTCAGTTACAAGCTCAATGGGAACCTCGAAGAGGTCTTCGAGGCTTGCCAGAAGCCAGAAGTACGAGTTGGCGAGCTCTTCTGGTGACATTGCCTCGAAGGAGACCAGGAAGTCGAGGTCGCTGCGTTTCGGATCAAAGTGTCCTGCGGCGGCGGAGCCGAATAGCTCCAGCCGCCGCACTCGGTATTCCTGGCAGAGGGCCTCGAGTTGGGAGCGCTTGCTTTCGACAGGTGACGTTGGCGCTTCCATGTCATTCTCCCCGATCGCTACCGTGCAACAATAGCTGCTTCCATCTTACAGCAATGTGCTCAGCCCCCCTCCATTCATGTTGCGCGGGTTTTACTACACCCCGATCAGCCAGGCCACCAGGCTGAAGTAGACCAGCAGGCTCGTGAAGTCCTTGACCGTGGTAATCAGCGGGTTGGCGCCCGGTGCGTGATCCAGTCCGGCTTTGACCAGTAGCCACGGCAGCAGGAAGCCGAGCAGACTCGCCAGTGTCGCGGCAATAAACAGCGAGATTCCGACAGCAATCCCGAGTTCCGGAATATCGTTCGGGGCACCTTGCCAGAAATACGCCAGTATTCCGCCGAGGACGCCGAGAATCAGACCGAGCGTGGCTCCGATGCGCACTTCCCGGATGATATGCCGGAAGAATCGTCCGACATCGATATGACCCAGCGCGTAACCACGGGCAAAGATCGTCGTCGACTGCGTGCCGACGTTGCCGCCAGTGTCCATGATTACCGGAATGAAGATCGCCGTTGCCACGATTGCCGCCAGCACATCCTCGAACTGATCGATCACGCCACCAACCAGGAATCCACCAGCCAGCGGAACCAGAAGGAAGAAGAGCCGGGATCGAACCGGGTAGA
This sequence comes from Thermomicrobiaceae bacterium, assembly GCA_007124395.1. Taxonomy (GTDB): domain Bacteria; phylum Chloroflexota; class Chloroflexia; order Thermomicrobiales; family Thermomicrobiaceae; genus SLMJ01. The sequence continues at coordinate 1,479 of SLFF01000091.1, forward strand.
TGAGCTCACCACCGGTCAATCGTTCACTTCGCGACATCTCTGTTGATTGCAGGTCTTCTGCCAGACCGGCCAGACCGTACATCAGTTCGGAGGCTTCTTCCTCCATCATGTCCATCGCGTCGTCGAATGTGATCGTTCCCAGCAACCGGTTTTCGCTGTCAACCACCGGAATCGACGGCAGGTCACGCTGGCGAAGGAGACGGGCCGCCACCGCGCGGTGATCGGTTGCCTGGACCCGGAGATCCTCGTCCTGAATCAGCTCACTGGCCGTTGACGACGGAGCAGCCTTTACCAGGCGGTTGAGGGGGATCATTCCCTCGTAGCGTCGCTGGCGGTCGGTGACGAAAACGACCGAGATCGACTCTTCGCTCAGTGGCGAACGGCGCACCGCTCGCAGCGTGTCGGCTGCGCTGGTATCGCGCTCGACGCGAACATAGTTCGGGTTCATCGCGAAACCGGTGCTGTCTTCAGCGTAGTTCAGCAGCCGGGTGACGCTATCCCGGGTGTGTGGACTGAGTTGACCGAGCAGTCGTGCCGCAACTTTGGCGGGAAGCTCGTCGAAGAACTCCGTCCGGTCGTCCGGATCCATCGCCTCGACGATCTCCACGACTTCGGAATCGTTCAGGGCTTCGAGCAGTGACTCCTGCTCCTCAGCCTCGAGCTCTTCGAAGACGTCGATCGCCTTGTCCTTGTCGAGAAGCCGGAAGGCAATGGCTCGATCAGCCGGATCGAGTTCCTGGATCACCCGGGTGGCATCGGCCCAGTGCAGGTTGCCCAGTTCGTTCTTGGCTGCTTCCAGCTCTCGCTGCTGAATGTATTCTCGGATTGGCTCGGTGATCTCAAGGATGTCGCGCATAGATGACTCCCTCTGCTGGCGCAGCGGTGTCACCCGGGGCACACATCCGTGATCCCCCGGCGCATCGGGGTTAGATCAAGAGGTGGAGCGTGCTGCGTGACACCGCAGCGCGTAAAGCGAATATAAGTGACCGCAATTGCTGCCGTCGGACATAGGAGTTGTCCGGCTCCTTTCGCGAAAACAAACTTGGTGAGACACAAAAAAGACCTCCACATGGGAGGCCAACTTCCGACTCGGTCATGGCCTATTGAGGCACAAACCGATGGCGGACTGCCTTCCCAACGTTGAGCTTCAGCACTGGGGACCTAATGGAGCCGATTTCCGGTTCCGCATCTGCGTTAGGCAATACCTTGATCCGATAGAGCCTGTTCAACCCTTACTCGTCTCTCGACGTTTCAGGGCAGCAGATGACGCGTTCCTCAGGAGCCTCACCTAACAGGAAGTGAGTAGATTCACTTGCTACCCTTGATTCTATAGAGACGAATTCCTCGATGTCAAGTAATGTTCTGGCAGGAACGGAATCGGGTTTCTTACGGAAGACGGGGTGAAGATGAGCCAGAACCTAAGCGCTTCGAGCCACCTGAAGGTCGAGGATATCGATATCAACTTTGTTCCTGATGGTGATGCCATGATGCTGGCGATCCGCTCACTAGTTGCCCACCTTTCGCACGAAGGACTGCAACAGATTGTGGCCAGCGCGATCCCCCAGGAGCCGTTACAGGCTCGCATATCCAATGAAGCCGCCCGCGGGCAGTGCACGATCCATCTTCAGGCGACCCGCATGGGTTTCAACGCACGGATCCAGATCGGATTGAAGGTCGCAGACCGGGTGCCAGGCGGAATATTGATCAATGTTGATCCACGTAGTTGGTGGTCGCCGATCGATCGAGTGATGCTGGGCATTGCGCAGCACAACCTGGACAAATTGGCGCAGAAGCAGCCCGGGTTCTCCCGACTGGGAAACAACCGATATCAGATCGATCTGCAGAGTGTGATTCGGGATAAGCTGCTCGATAGCCAGGCACCCATCCGGTGGGATGCTCGACTGGAACGCATCGACGGTTCAGATGAGGGTATCCGGGTCGAGTTCGTCTCGATGGTGAACGGGGAAGCGTGACGGGACGACCTTCCGCACAGAGCTCATGCGGATCACTATCAATACTGAGACGCGGTACTCGGTGAGGTCGAAGCTGCCGGCTGATTCTCTGCGTTGTGCCCCAGCCGGTCGAGCAGATACGGTGTGGCGAGCATTGCCCAGAGCCCGGCTCCGAAGAAGAGCATCGCGCGGACGAACGCCGGCCCGCCGAGATCGCGCAGAAGAGAACCGAGTAGCACGAACATCACGATACCTCCGGCACCGATCGCTAGCCGGGTGACCTGATCAGACCAGCTACCAGACGATGGCGAGAACTTGATCCAGCGGGACTCGATCACTGTGCCGACACCGGCGCCGAGCAATCCACCCAGAATTTCCCAGCCGAGCGGGAAGTCACCGGTCACTGGCAGCATGATCAGCGATCCAAACAGTCCAGCGGCCATGAGCATCGCCGCCTGTTCCCGGGTCAACCGTTCTAGCACCAGTTTCACGACCGCGTAACCGATTGTCACCGCGAGCAGCCCCAGCGCCAGTCCGACGAACATATCCGCCAGGTAGTGAACACCCAGAAATAACCGGGAGGTCATCACCAGCAGCACGATCACGATGGCGACCATCGTCCGGATCACCCCGAGAAAGACCAGCGATCCCCAGAAGCTGATCGCCAGAAACGTATGACCGCTCGGAAACGAGGGGGATGTTCCACTTTCGTACAGGATCAGATCTGGATGGGCCGGACGAGGTACATCGGTCAGCACCTTGATTGCCGAGCCGAGCGCAGCACCGATCATCACCGTGGCTAGCGTGGCGTAGGTGACGTGTCGCCCGAGCACCCAGAATGTAGCCGCCACCATGATCAGGATCAGTCCGGAGTCACCGAGGTAGGTAACCAGTCGAAACGGAAGTTCCCACGTCGAGCCAAAGAACTCCTGTACCCGGACGATGTTTTCCGGGTTCCAGTACCAGCGGCTTTCATCCGGTGTCATGAAGATCGATACTCCTGAAGTTCAGTCTGATGATCGCGACTTCTCGACAGCGCCTCACCGCTGGAGAGCGTGTCCTGCCGGTGAACGATCTAGGAGGCAGGAACTGGCTCACGGTCTGCCTTATCAGTCCCGAGCCCCAGGCGCTGGAACAGTATCGGAGCAAGAAGCAGGCCCCAGATTGCCGCCATGAAGTACATGGCCAGTTCGACAATCATGATTTCGAATGGCAGGACAAAGTCGATTCCTATGACTAACAGGATACCGAACACGCCGATGCCTGCTTTAGCTAACTGCCAATGACCGGCCACCGCAACGGGATCGAAGCCGACTTTGCGTTCCTGCAGGATCAGCCCGACACCGGCGCCGACCAGTCCACCAACGATCTCCCAGCCGAACGGAAAGGCACTGGTGATCGGCAGGATTGCGAACGACCCGGCCATCGCAAGCGCCACGACGGTTGAAACGGTCCGCGGGTTAGCTCGCTCCAGGAGCGGCCCGATCCAGCGATGAAACACCACGAGCCAGGCGAACCCTATGAGCGCGCCGAACACCACATCGCCGATGAAATGGGCACCGAGATAGACCCGGGCGAACATCACCATGCCGATGATTGCCGCGGACAGCCACTTCGGAATGAAGCCATACCAGGCGAGCGCACCCCAGAAACAGGTGGCCAGCATGACATGACCGCTCGGAAACGCTGGAGAAGTGGTCGTGGTCGACAGCAGGAGATCCGGGCCAGCCGGTCGGCCGACGTCGAAGAAGAGTTTCAGTCCAGAGCCAAGTGCGGCACCGACCAGACTGGCCGCCAGAACCTGATACGGCCGATGCCGGGACATGAACCAGAACATCATGACCGCCAGCACCAGAACGAGCCGGGAGTCACCGAACAGCGCCATACCGTGGCCGAGCCACTCCAGATCGGCACCAATCAGGTTCTGAACTTCAATGATCGGCTCGGTCGAAAACATCATATCGAGTAACACAAAGCGGTCCTGTCATATCTACCACGATGATCAGCCAACGGGCCGTCAGCAGACGTACAGTACCAATGATATTAACAGAGTGTTAAATCGAGATGAACGTTGCGATCAGTCGTTGGGGACAACCTGCCTGCCGTGATCCAGCGACTTCGGCAGGGCAAACCGGATGTAGATAGCGGTCAGAAGCATTGAAACGCCAAGCACCACGAATGCAAAGCGCATGTCGATGAAGGCGGCGATAAGTGTCCCGCCGATCGCGCCGATGAAGGCGCCGACCGACATCGCGGAGTTGGTGAAGCCGTAGATGATGCCGCGCCGCTCCATCGGGGCCAGACTGGCAACGATCGCGCTGGCGGTCGGCATGATCCCGCCGATCGCTACTCCGAACAGCCCCATCGCGATGATGAACTGCAATGGCGATTGCGCACCGGCCTGCGGGAAGTAGAGGACTCCAGCCAGGGCTACCGCGAAGATCAGGATGCTGCGTGGTCCGATCCGATCGGCCAGGCGCCCCAGAATCACACTGGAGATTGCGCTGGTAACCCCCATCAGCCCGAGGGCGATCCCGGAGAATGACGCCGCCGAACCTTCGGCTCCCAGTTGCCCCATGAACAGCGGCACCAGTGGCTGAGCCGCGCTCTGTCCGGTACGAGCCACCAGAAGCACCAGCATCATCGCCAGCATCGAGGCGCCGATCATGATCGACCAGGTAGAGACCTGCGTTGCCTGCTGCTCGGTGGTCTTCGGTTCTGGGCGCTGGAAGTTCTCGGTGACGAAGAAGAGGACGATCAATCCCCCGAGGAACAGAAAGCCGCCGGCTGCCACGAACGTCGCCCGGAACCCGATCAGATCAGCCAGAATACCGCCGATGAACGGCCCGATCGACGACCCGGAAAAGACCGCCATCTGCATCATGCCCATTGCGTAGCCCATGCGCTCTTTCGGGACGACGGTGGCGATCAGTGTCGTTGCGGCGGCAACGGTACCGGTAGCTGCACCCTCCACGAAGCGCAGTCCGAGCAGATGCCACGGGCTGGTGGCCAGCGCCATCAGGGAGATCGTCACCGAGGCGACGAACATCGCCCGAAGCACCATCATCCGGCGACCATACCGATCAGCCAGGGCACCCCACATCGGGGCGGTGATCGCCATCAGTGCGGCGCCACCACCGGTGATGAACCCGGCCCAGAGCGCCTGGGATTCGAAGGTGTCGGTACCGAGATCTTCGAGAAAGAACGGAAGAAACGGGATTCGCAGATTGAACCCGATGATCGAGAGAAGTTGAGCGAGCCAGAGGGCATAGAGCGTTCGTCGCCAGGTAACCATGGTCGCCGGTGAAATCCTCCCTGAAAGCTCGATCCGGACACAGAGTCCGGACCGCTAGCAGTGTACGGCAGCTACAGAGTGCCCGCAATCCGGATAACCCTGACACATGGTGAACGTGTGTACCTTGTCTGGACGACCGCTGGCTCTCGCGACGTCGCAGATTCACAGCTACGACATACTTCTGATGGCTCGAGTCCCGATTCGATATAGCATGGAGGCAGTCTTGTTGGATCAAACGCCATAGAAGTTCAGTTAAGGAGAGGAAACCATGCGGAAGCTCAGCATCGTCCTGCGTATCGTTATCGGAATATTGTTCCTGGCGCAGGGAGTCATGAAGCTCACTGGTGCCCAGAACGAATGGAGGGATGACCTCCAGGTCGCGCCGTGGGCGTGGGTAGCGATCGGGGTGATTCAGCTTGCCGGTTCGATCGGACTGTTTGCCAGCTTCAGGTTCGAGCGCCTGATCATCCCGGGCGGGCTGCTATTCGTCGTCGTGATGCTCGGCGCCATTGTCCAGCACATCCGGATCGATGATCCCGTTTCACACATGCTTTTTCCCGCTGTTCTACTCTTGCTGTCTGGCGCGATCGCCGCGATCGGTGCCCGGCAGTCCAGCGACGTTTCGGTGTCGACTGGTGAACTGGACCAGCGCGTGAAGACTGGCTGACAGAAAGGCGGAAACGATGGCGGATCAGATAGCGGGACACTCTGTCCAGCGAACCCGACCCTTCGTTGAAGATAGCTACGGGATTCCGGAACATAGCGCCGGAATGCTGACCTGGGAACATGTTGCCGCCCGGGTGGCACCTTCCCGGAACTACTGGCTCTCCTCCGTAACTCCGGATGGCCGACCTCACGCCATGCCGGTATGGGGCGTTTGGATGGACGATCATCTACACTTCGGTGGTGGTCGCGGCACCCGCAAAGCGAAGAACCTGACTGCCAACCCGCAGGTCTCGATCCACCTCGAAGATGGCTGGGATGTGGTGATCATCGAGGGAACCGTCGAAGAAGTGCTCGACCCGGACATCCAGACCCGCCTGGACGATCTCTACGAGGAGAAGTACGGCATGCGCCACGGCACACCGGTCTGGCGGGTCATGCCTCGACGTGTCTTCGCCTGGACCGACTTCCCCAACGACACCACCTGCTGGCGGTTCGACTGATCACCGGTCACTAACTCGTTTCCGCAGCGATCCGCAATGCGTAAGTACGTAGATCGCTGCGGAAACTACGAACTTTCTCCGATGTCCCCGCCCGCTCCGCGGACTATTCTCTTCTCAGAACGATTTCACGCCGTCGGTGAGCGTGTGTCCCACCTTGGCGGAACCGAATGGTGTTCCGCATCGGTCGACAGCCATACGGGTGGCGGAGAAAGGATGAACGACAATGTTCAACTCGAGCGATACCCGGCAATTGCATGCGCTGGTCGGCCACAGGCAGGAGCAGGTGGCAGCCGACGCA
>SLFF01000412.1 GCA_007124395.1 Thermomicrobiaceae bacterium
CAGGAGCAGGAGTAACCGAGCATGAGTACGAAAACGTATTCACCAAAGCCGACAGACATTCAGCGCGACTGGTATATCGTTGACGCTGAGGGTCAGACCCTGGGCCGGCTGGCAACGGAAGTCGCCCGGGTTCTTCGTGGCAAGCACAAGCCAACCTTTGCGCCGAATATGGACATGGGTGACTGTGTCATCGTTATCAACGCCGAGAAGGTCCACGTAACGGGAAACAAGGAGCGGGACAAGCTGTACTACCGGCACTCCCAGTATCCAGGTGGACTGCGCTCGCTCAACTTCGATCAGTTGAAGGCCAAGCACCCGACTCGTCCGGTCGAAAAGGCCGTTCGCGGTATGCTGCCGAAGAACATTCTTGGTACACAGGTGTTCAAGAAGCTTCGTGTCTACGCCGGACCGGATCATCCGCACACTGCCCAGCAGCCGAAGCCGCTGCACATCCGGGGCATCAAGGGCAAGGAGAGCTAACAGGTGGAAGCAGGAACGGCAACTCAGGAAAAGACCACGGCCAAGAACAGTGAGAACAGGTACTTCTACGGCGTCGGCCGCCGGAAGTCCAGTGTCGCTCGTGTTCGACTGTTTCCTGGCGAGGGAAACATCACCGTGAACAACCGGGCCTCGCTCGATTACTTCGGAGCGCGCGGTATCTATCAGACCATTATTTTTGAGCCGCTGCGGCTGATGAATCTTGCTGACCGGTTCAACCTGCAGGTCCGCGTCACTGGTGGCGGACTGACCGGACAGGCTGAGGCAATTCGCCACGCGATCTCTCGTGCGTTGACCGAGTTCGATTCAGAGCTTCGACCGGCGTTGAAGCAGGCTGGCCTGCTGACACGTGACGCCCGGGTCAAGGAGCGTAAGAAGGTCGGACTCAAGCGCGCGCGTAAGGCACCGCAGTACACCAAGCGCTAGCGATCGATTCGCGATCGCAAGCCTTTCCGGCCGATGTTTGTGGTGAAATCACTTCGAGCATCCCCGGTTGCGGACCGGCAATAGCCGATCATTTTCCGGAGCGCTCTTTGCGCTGCAGGAAGCCAGTACCACGGAATTCTCAACGGGCTGATCTCTAGCGTGATCAGCCCGTTGTATTGTGTCTGGGCCAGTCTGGCGAGGAATCGCTCGAGTTGAAGATCGCCCTGTCCCGGCGGACGGTGATCGTGCAGCAGGGCGTTGAGAAATGAAGAGCGGAAGTGCCGGCCGCCAACATCACTGAGATGGATATTGTTGAGCGCGCTGTGGGGTGCCTCGGCATAGCCTAACAGGTCCCACCCGCTGGCTGCGGCGTGCGCAGTATCGAAGGTTGCGCCGAAGCCGAACTCCTGGCTCAGAATCCGCCATCGGGTCATGCTCAGCCATTCGTCCATCGATCCGGCCGACGGTTCTGGAGCGAGGTTCTCAATGCTGACCACCGCGCGGCTGTTGAACAGGATCTCGTTCGCGGTTTGTACCGTCTCCAGCCATCGACCTGTGAACGCACTGCTTGTTGTGTTGGGAAGATGCACCACCAGTGCGTGACAGAACTCGAGCTTCTTCACCAGATGGGCTGAATCCAGAATATCCTGTAGCCACTGCTCCCGCGAAGGTTGACGCAGTCGCATCACCGAGTGGACCGATGCTATCGGCAGGTTCTGTTCTTCTTCGAGGAAGCGCAATCTGGTGGAGCCCTGTGCCGCCATGCGTGGAGACAGCATGATCTCGATGGCATCCGCGCCCGCGGCATTTCCCATGTCGAAAATGGCCGGCAGCGAGTACGTTGGAAGTGATCCACTGGAGAAACTGAATCGCACCGGTTCCCCGTTCCATTCAGCCGCTAGATCTCATGAATGATTGCTGATGTCAGGATCAATGGCGTCTGTTGATCTCAGTTTACCATCGGTTTGGAACCAGCGGAACTGACACGGTGCCGATATCTCGGCTCAATCGGCGTTGCGGATGCTGTTGAGAATAGCCTGGCTGGCAGCTTGCTGGGCTCCGATCGACAGCTGGAATACCTCTGCGTAGCTGCCGGTCGCATCACCTGTCGAAAGTGCGAACACGGTATCTCCATCGAACAGCGTGTGCGCCGGGCGAATTGTCTGAGCCACGCCAGCCTGTGCGCTGGCTGCGATTCGATGGAGTGAGTTTGCATCGAGTGATCTGTGGACCAGAACCGCCCCGATAACAGTGTTTTCTCCGGAGCCACTTGACGTGGAAGATGACATGGCGATGCTCTGACTCGACACACCTTGATTGCCCGGTGTGGTGAGGAAGGTGCCTGAGTCGGGATCGAACACGTCGCCGAACGCATTGTTGACGAACATAGCCGTTACCGCGCCGGCGGGGGTGTCGACCTGTGCCAGCCCGATCCCGGACTTCATCGCTTGCTCTCGACCGGCGACTTTACTGACCGATGCGCCACAACCGGCACCGATTGCGCCGCCCACGAACCACTGCTCAGCGCTCGATGCGGCAGTATAGCCATGTTGTCCTTCGGGCCAGACTGAATTGCCGGGGAGCAGATCGAAAATGACGGCACCCGCGACAATCGGCACCGGGATTGCCGCCGTTGGAAAGCCTCGCCCCTGTTCCTTCAGCCAGCGCATGACGCCATCTGCCGCTCCCAGACCGAATGCGCTTCCCCCGGTAAGCAGAACTGCGTCCAGACGCCGTAGCATGCGGCCAGGTCCAAGCAGGTCGGTTTCGCGGGTGCCCGGTGCTCCACCTCGCACCTCCACTGCGGCCGGAACGAGTTCCGGTGCGAGCAGGACCGTGCAACCGGTGGTCTTTTCGGGATGAGACCAGTGGCCGAGTTTGAAGTCGGTGACGTTCATGGGGATGCTTTCCGGGTCGTTTCTTCTCGACTGAATTGATCAACTGCTACTCGCAGGCCCGGCTGTGCAATCATTGCTGGCCTGCCAAATCCTGCGGCTGCCTGAGCCAGATAGCGATCCAGCCCCGCGGTTGCCCAGAGGTGGGTGAGAATAAGCATCCCGGCGCTGGCATCACGGGCGATCGCGCCGGCTTCGAAGGCGGAGAGGTGAGGTCTGTCGTCGCTCATGCCAGCGTCGAGTTCCGGGTACGTGCCTTCGCAGATCAGGATGTCGGCATCTCGCGCAAATTCGACCAGACTCTCTTGTGGGCCGGTGTCGGCGAGGTAAACGAGCGTGCCAGCTGAGGACTCCAGACGTATAGCCCAGCACGGTACCGGATGATTGGTGCGTAGAAAGCGAATCTGGACATCTCGCAGCGAGAGAATCTCTTCGGGCTGGTATTCCGAAACCTCGAATGTCGAACTCCAGAAATCGTCGGCGGTCTCAGCGCCCATCGAGTAGGCCGTGGCGACCCGTTGCAGGAAGTCGTTACCGGTTGGCGGCATGTGGAGCTGAGGTCGGCTCTGGTCGAGTCCGGGTGCGTACTTCAACCCGTATCGAAACGGAACCAGGTCCAGTGTGTGATCAGCATGCACGTGTGACACCACCACATGATCGATCTGATCCAGGTCGACGTGTTTCCGCAACTCCTGAAGCGTATTCGGGCCACAATCGAGCAATATGTTTTCGCTGCCGGTCTTTACCAGATAGCTGGATGATCCCTGGCCCGGATTTGGGCAGGCAGCAGCCCCTCCCAATACAACCAGTTCCATCGCCCTAGGCCCTTTCAGTCTCGTTGAGATGGTTTACGTCATTGAGCTCGATCAGGTCAGCAGGACTCTTCCCATTGAGCCGGAGACGAGTGACCGAGCAGTTTTCCACCAGGTAATTGATGGCATCATCCGGGTTATCGCTGGTAAGTCGGGCAACGGCAGAGGCGATGACGATCAGGTGTGCTACGACGATGACGCGCCCGCTTCCGTTGGCGGAAGTAATGCGATCGAGTGACTGCGAGACACGCTCATAGATTGACCGACGCGACTCACCGTTCGGGAAGGGATGATCGAATCCATCTGGATCGAACAAGCTCGAGTACACCGATGGGAAACGAACTTGCAGATCTTCGAACGTCACGCCTTCCAGATCGCCAAAGTCGAACTCGCGCAGGTCTGGGTCGATCATCGGGGTCAGGCCGGTCTGGCTGGCAATCAACTCCGCAGTGGTTCTGGCACGGACGAGCGGGCTGGAATAGACGGCATGAACGTCTTCGAGGCGCGCTAGCCGATTGGCAACCAGCGACGCCTGTTCGATCCCTTTGCTCGCCAGCGGAGTATCAGTCCGGCCGTGGAGTAGACCACGATTGTTGCTGTCGGTCGTTCCGTGTCGTATCAGTACTATTTCCGCGTTCACTGAATCAACTGGCCCTCTCGCCTTACGACTGCTTTGCCGACAACTCTGTCGCCGCCTCGAATCTCTGATAGTCGCACACGCTGGACAGAACGCACGTGTCACATGAGGGTACTCGAGATTTGCAGGTACGGCGCCCGTGATGAATCAGGTGCATGTGAAATCGATAGGAATCCTCGTCTGGGACGATATCGAGCAAGTCCTCGTGAGCACGTTCAGCTGACACCCTGGGACCGATCAACCCGATTCGCCTGGCAACGCGATGGACGTGGGTGTCAACCGGCACAACCGGCTGACCAACGCCGAACAACAGCACACAGGCTGCGGTTTTCGGTCCGATTCCGTTGAAGCTGCTCAACCAGTTCATCGCCTCCGAGGGAGACATGCGCTCGAGTCTGGCAAGCAGTGTTGCGTTGGGATCCGAATCGCCTTCGTCGACTACTTCCCGAAGTACCGCCTGGATGCGGGGTGCTTTCTGGTTTGCCAGCCCTCCTGATCGAATCGTCTCGATCACATCCTCGGTGTTGGCCTGAATGACTGACTGCCAGTCAGGATAGGCAGACTTGAGTGATGTAAATGCACGGTGGGTGTTGGTATCCGACGTGTTCTGCGACAGGATGGTTCCCACAAGTTCATCCACGGGTTGCTTGCTTAGGTTCCACTCGGACGGCTGCCATTCCTGATCGAGGAGCAAGAGAATCTCCGCCACCAGTGATCTGAGGGAGTTCGCGTCCGCAGCTGAATTCAGCTTCTGTTGCTCAGTCATGCGATGATTGTACTGCACTGCGTGTCACCTGCTCGGTGGCAAATCCATTGGTCAGAGGATTGCGAAGCATCGTCGGCGAGATTCGACTTCATATCGGGAAAGTACCTTCAACCATGTATCAACGAAGCAGTGGATTGCTCTGCCACATTACATCATTGCCTGGTCCGCACGGGATCGGAGACCTCGGCCCGTCTGCATTCGAGTTCGTGGATCTACTGGCGTCCGCGGGTCAGCACATCTGGCAGGTGTTGCCACTCGGACCAGCCGGTGCTGGCGATTCCCCGTATGACTCTCGATCCTCGTTTGCTGGCAATCCGATGCTGATCTCGATGAACGGCCTGGTGGACGACGGTCTGCTCGGTTCCAGCGATATCGCATCGATTCCCGATTTTCGAACGGATCTGGTCGAGTTCCGCAAGGTAGAGGAGTGGAAAGGCCTGCGTCTCCGCAAAGCGTTCGAGACGTTTGCCACGGGCGATTTCCCGGAACTTCAGTCCAGTATGGAAGCGTTCCAGCAAAAGTCCTCAGACTGGCTCGATGATTACGCACTCTATCAGGCGCTACGTGAGCATTTCGACGGCGAACCGTGGTTCAAGTGGCCGCAGGATCTTCGGATGCGCGCATCTGCAGCACTCGAGCGGGCGGCGAAACAGTTTGCCAATGAAGTCGCGTTTCACAGGTTCGTGCAGTTCCTGTTCGAGCGACAGTGGCAGGAACTCAAGCAGTATGCGAACCGGAATGAGATCGCGATCATGGGCGACATCCCGATTTACGTTGCGCTCGACAGCGCAGACGTCTGGGCGAACCAGTCGCAGTTTCTGCTCGATGCGGACGGCCAACCAACGAAACAGGCAGGTGTTCCGCCAGATCTCTTTGCCGAAGATGGACAGCTCTGGGGAAATCCAGTCTACGACTGGGAGAAGATGCGGAAGGATGGCTATGCTTGGTGGACCGAGCGGATGCGCCGGGTCTGTGAGCTAACCGATCTGGTTCGCGTTGATCACTTTCGGGGATTTGCGGCTGGCTGGCAAGTGCCAGCAGGAGCAAAGACGGCCAGAAATGGAACCTGGGTACAGGGACCGGGATTGGCGTTTTTCGACTCACTCCGTGAGCAGCTAGGGAATCTCCCGATCGTGGTTGAGGATCTTGGCGTAATTACTCCCGATGTCGAAGAGCTGCGAGACTCCCTCGGGTATCCAGGTATGAAAGTGATCCAGTTTGCTTTTGGCAATGGAGCGGAAAACCCATACTTGCCGCACAACCATCGAACGAACTCGATGGTCTATTCGGGAACGCATGATAATGAGACAACGTTTGGCTGGTATCTCTCCGCGAATCGGGCCACGCAGCGACATATTCGTCAGTATCTGCAGACACGTAAAAACAGGGTTGCTCGCGACGTGGTCCGGACTACCTGGGCCAGCGTTGGCGTAATTGCCTGTGCACCGGTTCAGGACATTCTGGGGCTCGGTAATGAGGCTCGCATGAACGTTCCGGGGCTACCGACGGGAAACTGGGGCTGGAGACTTTCGCATCTGGATCTTCTTGCCGAACATGCTCAGTGGCTCAACGAGCTCTCCACGCTGTATGGCCGGACTAGTCCGCCGGTCAGCGTGGAATCGTCGACGTGATCAACTTACGGGAGTGGCGAAGACAACCATCGTCTCGGTGTATCGACCAGCAGAGCTGTCCCATGTGCCTGCACAGGTGATCAGCGCCAGTTGCGGATCGCCTTCACGAGAGAAGATCGACCTCGGGAGATTGGTAGCGTCGTAGGAGACTTTCGCGGTCACCTGCCATGTCTGGACAGACCCATCGTCCATGGTGATCATAATCTCGTCGAGGATGTCGACAAACTGAAGATCGTAAAAGACTGAACGTCCCTGGGCATCGTCCAGATGGCCGGCGAAGACCGATGAACCGTCCTGTCCCGGTCGAGGCCCGTATCGATACCAGCCGACGGTGTTGAAGTCGTCGGGTACCTGCATCGCGCGGTCTGCGTCGATCCCTACGTCTGTGACGTCAGCGGAGATCGAAAGTGAGGGCACTTCGAGCTTCGCAGGATCCGGGGTGGTGGAGTTCTCCATCGTGCTGACGGAAGCAGATTGCCAGCTTACGACACTCCGGTTCTCGTCACTGGTGGACCCGTTTGCTGCAGCCTGTTCGCCGTTCGAAGCCACGTCATCCGAATCGTCCACGTCTGCTGATTCGAACGATTCATCTTCGTCTGACTCTACGAGCGACCCGTGGGAAGCCAGCCAGTTGCAGAATCGGGAGATCCGCTTGCAGTCTTCCCGAGTTCGTTCGGGTGGTGGAGCCGGGAATTCGTACTCGAGTGATGAGGAGGCTGGCTGAGCGTACTCACCAACGAACTCACTGCTCAGGTTCAGTCCAGTTGATCGGACCCAGTCACCCCCGGATGACTCTCGTTCGAAAGCCTGGGTGCTTCCGATCGAAATCGGCATCATGAGTGCGATGAGAGTGGAGCAGAGGATTGCAAGCTGAATGTTCCGACGATTCATGAACCTCACCAGTTAGTTACCAATTGATCCAATTCAGACAGCGACGTAGGCGTTGCGAGTATATCGCAACGCCTACATCTAGAGTCGTGCCAAATCGGTTAGTTGAACTGCCGTCGCAGGGCGATTGCCGAGCCGGACAGAACGAACACACCCAGGCCAGCAGCCAGCAGGAGCGTCAACGAGATGCCCTGCTCGGCGGTCGAGCCTGTGCCAGCTGGAACAGACGTTGGTGCATCGTGCAGTCCCGGAATCGTCTGGACGAGCAGATCGAGCGAACCGTCCTCGAGAGAACCGATCGCGTAGACGATGTAGCTGGTGCCTTCGGCCAGGTCGAAGTCGGCCGGGCCAAGCACTGGTGCATCATCGCCAGCGGCGCTCACGGCTACGTTGTAGCTCGTGGCCGGAACGTCGAGAGTTGCCTCTTCGCCGTTCACGAAGTTGTCGATCGTGACAGCGCCATCGACCCAGACATCAACGGCCGGGGCGGCAGCGGCGTGGCGGACGGTCAGACGGGTCTCACCAGCTTCAATGGTGGTGACATCGTTCATGAAGACGGCGAGCGACGGAGTGCCATCTTCGGTCAGGTGCGCGACGATGGAGGCATTGATGCCTGCCAGGACGTCGGCCGATCCAGCGATTGCTGGTTCACTATCGGCTGGTTCGCCAGCGGCGCGAATCTCGATGTCGTAGGTTCCTTCATCGAGTTCCAGTGGATCGGTTACTGCGCCTGGCTCGAAGCTCTCGAGCGTCAGATCGCCGTTGACATAGACATCAACCGTCAGTCCCGGTACGCCGTGAACAACGGTGACGGTGCCGGTGTGTGACGATGCGCTGGCAACGCCTGCGACACCAAGGGTAAGGATCAGGCCCAGGGCCGTGATCAGTCGAATCATACGACTCATGCGGATTCCTCCATGCATATGTCGGACGAAACGCCGAATACATTCCGGCTGAAATTTCGTCGCGACGATCAGAACGTCAGGCGACCTCTCTCTGGTCACCCTCGAGACGGAACCGCTCCATCTCTCATTGGGCCGCGCAAGATATCCGGTAGGCTACTTGCTTTGGTCTCGTCTTAGTCCTTTGGTAAAGCGATTGGTTCGGGCCCGAACCTGTTCGATCTCCTGCCTACCAAATTCTTATTAGGCTAGAGCAAAAGCCGTGCCACCACTCTGGTGATAGCCCATTTTTGTGGACCATCTGAAGAATTGTCGCTCGGGGTCCCAGTGGCATGGGAGTATTGGAGCGGTTGACTGGAAATCAGCTTATCGTATTGTACAGCAGAAGGGGGTCTTAATGTTCGATCAATCCATCACTCCAGAAGTGGAGCCGCACGAAGCGCATCGTCGCATGAAAGATGGTGCCGTGATTCTCGATGTCCGGGAGCAGGATGAACTGGCGCAGGCATCGATCTCCGGGGCGCTCCACATCCCGCTCGGGGAACTTCACAACCGTGTTGAAGAAGTTCCACAGGACCAGGAGGTGTTCGTTCTTTGCCATGTTGGCCAGCGTTCGGCGATGGCGACCGACTTCCTCCGGCAGCTAGGCCATCAGTCGGTCTGGAACATACGCGGAGGCATCATCGGGTGGTATCGAGCGCGATTGCCGGTTGATCTTCCCGAACGCGGCTAATCGAGATCCATCTGTTGAAGCCGCAACCAGCTGAACACGATCGTAATGATCACGAGGGTTCCGAGGACGATCAATGATGTCGAAACGGCTGATTGCTGCGACACGCCGATAGAGGCATCGTCCAGGATTTGAGCGTAGACCGACTGGACATAATGCCGAACGCTCAATAGTCTTAATCCAGGAATGAACCTGGCCAGTAGTGTTTCCCAGATCAGAACGTAGAGCAGCCCGGCCATGAGAACCCGGGTGATGAGCAGGCTGAGGAGCGTGAACGCGGCGCTATAAGCCACTATCGCCAGGAACGACGCCACCACGATCCCGACAATGAGCTCACCGTCGAAGTTTCCAGAAACGATCGCCAGGATGATCCAGGCCAGGAATCCGAGTGCAATCGAAATCAGCGAACCGATCACCACGGAAGCGAGAACCTTTTCGTTGATGAATCGGAACCGGCTTCTCGGTTTGAGCACCAGATAGGGCAGAGTACGATCGGTGATCTCGTTGCCGATCGCTGACGACGCGAGAATCAGCGCGATCAGGGGCAACAGGGTTGGGATGGTCAGCTCGATGAACGATTGGCCGAGAATGCCCCGCATCTGTAGGTCGGTACCCGAAGCAATGATTTCGATGAAGCCGAGTAGCAATGGAACCGCTGCGAGGACGGCCACAACCCGGATACTTCGGCCTTCCAGGAACTGCCGAGCGGTGAGCCAGAATACCGGAGCGCTGTCGCTATTCATCGCACCGCCTCCGTTACATACGAGAAGACTGATGCGAGCGAATCGTCCAGGCTTCTGACTTCGAATACCCGGACATCCAGCTTCTGTGCTACCCGAGGGATCGATTTGTAAAGTTCCCGTACATCGTTGCTCTCAACCACAATCGCGTGGTCACGTGTCGGATCGATTCTGACCGAGATCGCCAGGTCGAGCTCCAGCAGGCTGGCTCCCATGCGGCGGGGTGATGTGCAGGAGATCAGCGTCTGCCGTGCGTGTTCGTCGATCTTCTCGCGGATTGCCCGGAAACTTCCGGATGCGGCGAGATGGCCGTTGACGATCACCAGTACCTGCTCCGCAAAGCGCTGAACCTCGTGCAGCAGATGCGACGAAACGATGACCACTTTCCCCTGATTCCCTAGTTCACGGATCAGCTCGATAGTGCGGACACGTTGACGGGGATCGAGCCCGGAGAGCGGTTCATCCATAAAGATGACCTGTGGATCATGCACCAGCGCGGCGGCCATCTTGATCCGCTGGCGCATTCCCTTGGAGTATTCACCGACCCGGCGGTTGGCAGCATCTCGCATCTCGACAAGATCGATCGCTCGAATGATCGACGGCTCGAGTTCGGCGCAATTCTGCATGACGGCGTTGAGTCGCACGAACTCATAACCGGTCAGGAAGGGGTAGACCGCTTCCTGTTCCGGCACCATGCCGATGGACTTGTAGATGTCCGAGTGCATTCGCACGACTGTGTCGTTAATCGTTATCGTGCCGGTCGATGGCCCGGTCAGACCGGCCATCATCTTGAGCATCGTCGTCTTACCGGAGCCATTCGGTCCCAGCAGCGCCGTTACTCCGGGTCCGACCCCGAAGTTGACCTGAGAAACCGCCACCACATCTCCGAACCATTTGGAGACGTTGTTGACCTGCACGCTTGCCCCGCGACCAGGGGTCTGGACAGCTGCGGGCTGCTGATCCTTGATCTGAGCAGGCTCAGTCACCGTCATCACAGATCAGTCCTCCCTCAGGTAGCGGCGATAGAGCAGTAGCGCTGACAGGACAACGAAACCGGCAATCGATGCCAGGAACCAGATCGGCTCGATACCAGATCGCACGGCCAGCGATCCGGACACGTTCTCACCGAAGATCAGTTGCACGAGCCCTTCGGGAATCTCGCCGGCAGCCATGAGCACGAACACCTGGCTCCAGTCGGAATCGATCGCCTGGTAGAGACCCTCGGCAATGCCGGTTCCCGCCAGAAAGATGCCGATCAGGATGGCGGATGCGATGCCTTTTCGCTCGGTCATTGAAGCGACTGCCAGGCCGATCGCCGCGTAGAAGATCGACAGCAGCAGCGCCGTGGCGAGAATCCTTGGGAACTGATCCAGATTGGAACCGAGATAGCTGAACGGCTGATCCTGCAGAAACGTGTTGCCGAGAAAGAGCAGCAACGCCGGAAGCAGGGACACCGAGAGCATGATGCTCCCGAGGGCGATCAGTTTGGCGGCAAGATAGTCCCAGCGCGTCATTCCACGGGAGTAATAGAGTGGAAGTACGTTCTCTCGACGATCGTCGCAGAGCATCTCTGGCGACGCCGCAGCGGCAAATACGAGCAGGATCAGCGAGAGTGACGAGAACAGGCCATACGGCTCGAACTCGAACCCATCGACGCCGATGATTGCTGGAACGGCAATGAATCCGATAACCGGTACGAACGCCGCAACATAGAGAAATATCGGCAGAATCTTGGAGGTCCACTTTCGGCGTATTCCCAGCGCCCGTCGCCAGGAGTGGAAAATCACCGCGCCGTAACTTCTGGCTCTACCCTGTCTGCTGCCGACGTAGCGATTGTATTTCCGGCGATAGACCTGGCCTTCTCCAGTTGACTGGACGTTGTCTTCCTGATGCTCTGCGGTAGAACCTGTCACACCGGCTCCTGATCAGCCTGATGCTGTTCGACAACATCGATATAGAACTCCTCGAGACTGGTGCGTCGGGTGACGAGTGTGCGCATCGCAACGCCGGAGTCGACAGCTGCGTCTCGAATTGCATCGAAGACCGCGTCGTCCTGATACACCACAGTTAGCATTCCATTTTTACCCGACACCTCGAAGCCCCGCCTGCGAACACCTTCTGAAAATGATTCGACGTCGCCGTCGAGCTCAAGCGTAATTTCCTGACGCGTGTCCATCAGGTCGCTGAGATACCCCGCGCCGACTAATCGACCACTGTCGATCATCATCACGTAGTCGCAGACGCGCTCGATATCCTCAAGGACGTGAGAGCTCAGGACCACGGCAATACCAAGCTCGTCATGGATCCGCCGAATGAGCGTTAGCATTTCATCGTGTCCAGATGGATCCAGGCCGTTGGTGGGCTCATCGAGGAAGACCAGATCCGGGTCATGAACGAGGGCCTGCGCGAGCTTGACACGCTGTTTCATACCAGTGGAGAATTCGCGGATCATGCGGTATCGCTCTTCGTCAAGGCCACAGAGATAGAGCATATCTGCGGCGCGGAGACGAGCATCGTTCGACGGAAGGCCACTGACCTCACCCATGTGTCGAACGAAGTCGAACGCGGTGGTATCCATAGCGAGGCAGTCGGACTCCGGCATATAGCCGATCCTGCGCCGGATCTCCATCGGGTTCTCTTGCACATCGCGACCGAAAACCATCAGATCGCCGGATGTCTGCGCGCTGAGTCCGAGCATGAGCTTGAGGAACGTCGATTTCCCGGCGCCGTTCGGCCCGAGCAGGCCGATAGAGGCGTGCGGCAACTCCACGCTGATCTGATCGAGCGCTACAGTCTTCCCGTAATGCTTCGACAGGGAGGTGGCGTTGATGAGCGTCGGGTTATCTGATTGCGTCAGGGTTGCCGAATCGGCGGTAGCCGTCACTCTGGTGCCTGTCTGGAGTCACTATCGTCGTTCGTGGGAAACATCTCTGATCAATCGATTTCGTTGCGCCAGTGTACATGATACCGTCCAGATTCGTCTTGCCACATTTGCGCTGTAATGGCCTGTTCGCAACGTTATACTTGAAACAGCGGCAGCATAAGCGTGTGAAAGGCAAATGAGTGTCCCGTGGTGTATCCCGAACTTCAGAATGGGGCCGAGACAACGGACTAACGTTCCGGATGTTCGGCGTAATGTTTCTGCTGATCGCTCTCTATCTTGGCTTTATGGCGGTACTCGTTGTCAGTGGAACCGAGTTCACCTTTATCGCGATTATCGCGATCGGGATTCTCGGCGTTCAGTATTTCTTCTCTGACAAGCTGGCGCTCTGGAGTGTCGGCGCCAAGGAAGTGACGCCGGAGCAGGCGCCGGAACTCCATGCGATGGTAGAACGCCTGGCCCAGATCGCCGACCTGCCGAAGCCGAAGGTCGCCGTAGCCGATACCAATGTCCCCAATGCCTTCGCGACGGGTCGAAATCCGAATAACGCCGCGGTGGCGGTGACCCGGGGGCTGATGTCTCGTCTGAATCGGGAAGAGCTCGAAGGCGTGATTGCTCACGAGTTGGCGCATATTCGGAACCGCGACGTCATGGTGATGACGCTGGCCAGCTTCTTCGCAGTGGTGGCCCAGATGATTATGCGCATGATGTTCTTTACCGGTGCCGGTCGCCAGCGCGGAGGCGGCAACAACGGAGCCGGAGCGATCATGCTGGTCTGGCTGGCTTCACTGCTGGTCTGGGTCATCAGCTACTTCCTGATTCGAGCACTTTCCCGGTACCGGGAGTTCGCGGCGGACCGCGGGGCGGCATTGATCACTGGATCGCCGCAAGCGCTAATTTCGGCGTTGATGAAGATCAGTGGAGTGATGGACCGGGTTCCGCAACAGGATCTGCGAGAAGTCAGCGACATGAACGCGTTCTTCATCATCCCGGCGGCGTCTGGTGGGGGATTCTCGGAGATCTTCTCCACTCATCCGTCACTGGAACGTCGGATAGACAGTTTGCGCGAGCTGCAGCGCCAGATGGAGGGCATGTGAGGCGATTCATCGATTCCCTTCTGGGCAGAACCAGGACCGAACCGCCAAAGGGTGAGCGGCTCTTTGCCATGGCGACGGCGCATGTGACGCTTCAGACCTCCCTCGGCCTGGAGCCGGACCGGATGGCAGGCATCACGTTCCGGCCCGTCTCTTCCGGCTATTTCGAGCAGGCTGCAGAAGAACTCAACCAGCTGCTCGAAATCAGCACGCAGCAGTCGGCGGCAACGTTTCGAACGACGACCGACAATTTCGGTTTCGACTGGATTATTCTCGATGACGCTGACTTCGAGGACATGGTGGCGACAATCCACGTTGTCTCGACAACGCTGATGGAGCATCAGTTCGGTGATCGAATCCTTGCGGCGGTCTTCCGGTTCAAGGATCGTAATGGGCGATCGGTCTACTGGTTCTATAATTTCCGGCAAGGCGCGTACTACCCGTTTATCCCGACTGGCAAGCAACAGCGGGACAATGCGGAGGAAATGCGACTCGCCAATCTGATGGGGCGAGAGTTGCCGGTGGAGAAAGAGCTGGAGCGCTGGTACCCAATGTGGGAGATCCCGTTCTAGACCAGAGTTCACTAATGCTGTCGGTAGCTGGGCAGCGGAGCCTGCACTGAACCTGCCGAACGTGCCTGCCCCGGTTCCACCGTAGCGGTCGCCACGCAGTCGATTGCTGTTCTGGGCCACACGGAGGTGGCCGACTACCGGCCATCATCTCCAAATGAGATCTGCTCCAGGATGTGGCAATCCAACAGACATCGAAAAAGCCCGGTCGAGAATTCTCGACCGGGCTTTCTTTCAATCTAACTGGCGACTTACAGCAAGTCTGGCGGGATGACCCCATCACCCACGAAGAGCTTTCGCGCTTCGGCGAATGTCGTGTCGGGTGGCGGAAGCACGACGGTTGATTCGACCAGTTCATCTGGCTCGAGCGGTTTGCCCTCATTGCGAACCATTTCGATCATCTGGTTGAAGAGCGTCTGATACTCGTCCTGTTTCTCGTTCGCGACAGCCTCGATGATTTTTTCATCGAGATCTGCGAGCGTGTCGAGCAACGCGCTCTTGACCCGAAACTGACCTTCTGTCGAGATCCGAATGATCATCCGTTTTTCCCTTCACCCAGCTGCTTCTTCTCGTCGCCTTCTCCAAGCTCCATTCGCAGCGCTTCGAGCTCTGCGTCGACATTGCTCTGCATCGAGATCTGGCCGAGCTCGCGCTCGATCGGATCCTGACCGCGCTGAGTGAAGTCCTCGAGGGCACCGGAGTCGATCAACTCGTCGATCGCGCCGGCACGTGCCTGCATATCCGTGGTCTTCTCCTCGGCACGATCGATCGCCAGTCCAACGTCGGCCATCTCTTCAGAGATACCGCTGACTGCTTCACCGATGCGAACCTGCGCTTCTGCAGCGGAGTACTGGGCCTTTACCGTCTCCTTGCGGCTTCGGAACGATTCCAGCTTGGTGCGGAGTTTCTGCTCGGACTGCTCCAGCTTGGCCTGGTCCTGTTCCAGAGCCAGAACCTGCTGATCCAGTGTTTCGATCTGACCCTGAAGCTGGCCACGGCGTTCGAGTGCCTGCCGCGCGAGGTCTTCACGTCCATGGCCCATCGCCTGGCGAGCCTGATCTCCCAGCTTGTCCGAACTCTCCTGCAGTTTGTTTCGCTGCAGTTCGAGTCGTCGCTTCGACGTCGTCACATCGACGATGCCCCTTTTGACGTTCTGCAGCATCTCCAGCTGCTTCTCGTAGGAATAGTCGAGCATCTCGCGCGGATCCTCGGCCGCGCCGAGCAACGAGTTCACCTTCACCTTGATCAGGGTCGTCATTCGAGAGAGTACGCCCATGATGAGTCCAATCCACCGGAAACCGGTTGCCGTTTTCGAAACGTCGGTCAGCGTATCAGTCTCCCCATTATAATGGGGTAATGCGAGAGATAGAAGTACCTGGAGATTCGGAGCAATCTACATGACGTCGCAAGACGCGTCGCCACAGGGTTCGACGGACATCCTTGGTGTTCGAATCAGCGCCCTGAACATGGACCTCGCCGTGGATACGATCGAAGGCTGGATACGGGACAATCAACGCCACTACGTCTGCATCTGCACGGTACACACGATCATGGAATGTCAGCGCAGTTCCACACTGAAAGCTACCGTCAACGCAGCTGGGATGCGAACCCCGGACGGCATGCCGCTGGTCTGGCTCTCTCGATATTCTGGTCATGAACATGTTCGCCGGGTCTATGGCCCTGATCTCATGCTGGAACTCTGTCGACGGTCTGGCACCGCTGGACACAGACATTTCTTCTACGGTGGCGGGCCGGGAGTCGTCGAGACGCTGGTGGATCGCCTGACCCAGCAGTTCCCGGACATGGACGTTGCCGGCGTCCACACCCCTGGAATGCTTGCCAGCGGGGAAATCGAATCGCAGGAGACGATTACCAAGATCAATGACAGCGGCGCCGATATTGTCTGGGTGGGACTGGGGGCGCCGAAGCAGGACTGGTGGGTAGCCAATCATCGATCACTGCTGAATGCTCCGGTCCTGATCGCTGTTGGGGCGGCGTTTGATTTTCACAGCGGTTCGGTAGCTCAGGCACCGGGCTGGATGCAGCGGAATGGGCTTGAGTGGCTTTTCCGACTAACACAGGATCCAAAGCGGCTCTGGAGACGGTACATCCTGGACAATAGTCGTTTCGTGCTCCGGCTTGGGTTTTCGGCGATCAGAGGCCGATTCCCAGCCTAGCAGGCAATCCAATTCAGGTGCGCCGGTATTCATCGAAACTTCGACCGCTCAATCCGACCAGAACGCCCGCGCCACGAGCGATCCGGGAGAGTCCGCAACGCCAGTCATCGTTTCGTCGAACCAGGCTGGCTCCGGCCACCAACAATCCGATAGGTAACTGGACGACGCCCCGGACGGCACGTGTGATCAATCTGCGATAGCTTGGATCGAGCCGGCGATCGCTTAGCCCGAGTGTCACTCCATGGCGGTACGACCGGGTGAGGATCCACTTCAGGCTGAGGCGAGATTCGGGAACCGATTCATAGATCAGCCCGGCTGGCTCCCAGATAATCGACCCACCTCGCTGCCGGAGCGATCGGTACAGAAAGGTATCCGAGCCGCCGGTGAATTGCAGTGATAGATCGAACGGTTCCTGAATTCCGGCAATAGCCTCGAGCCGCAGGAGCGAGTTGGCAGTCGAAGCGAACTCGAGACTGGCACCATCCGGAAACGTCGCCCGATGGTACAGCCTTGTCGTGCGGACCCACTTGGGGTGCGTCGATGGGAAGATCGGTTCGACGGGGCCGCTGATAGCTGAAGCACCGGTGGTTTCGACACGGGAGACCATCGTCGATAGCCAGTAGGGTGATGCGAATTCGTCGTCGTCGATGAAGGCGACGTAGGCGACACCCTCACGGCGTGCGATCGCGATGGACCGGTTCCGGGCTGCGGGGATGCCGGGTTCCGGCTCGACTTCGTAGCGGATAGCCACCCTCTCGCTAACGAATTCTTCGACCACTTCTTTCGCTGAGCCCGCAGGATCGTTGTCCACCACGACAATCAGGAACTGCTCATCCATCCTCCGCTGGTCGATCAGGCTTCTCAGGAGCGTTCCAAGCCCGTCGGGGCGCTGGAAGGTCGCAACGCACACCGCCGTTCGCATCAGGATTCCTTCCGATCAAATTGCTGAAGCGCCTGTTGAAGCAGCTCGATCACGCCTTGAACACCATCGACCATCGCATCGGCATTGTCGATGACTTGCTGTGGAGTCGGATCATTGCGCACGCCCACGCTGTGGAATTCCAGGCCCTTCTCGCTCCGGAGTTTCGTTAGTGCCCGGAAGGCGTCGACATCGGTCACATCGTCGCCGAGATAGATCAGGCCGTCTAGCTCATACTCGGCTGCCAGTTCTGCCACCGACGTTCCTTTGGACAACTCGACTGGCGGACGGACCTCGATCACCTTTCTCCCGCGCGTGATGTTGAGGGCTCCCGGGGCGATCAAACGCTCTAGCTCGACAAGAATCGCAGCTTCTACCTTTTCGGGGTCGGCTACCCCACGGTAGTGGATCGACGCGGTGAGAACTTTGTTCTCGATTAGCATTCCGTCGAACTGCAACGTCGATCTTATCGACTCGAGTACCCGGGTGATTTCCGGCTCGTATCGCAGAGCCAGAGGGGATCGTTGCAGCTCTCCGTCCCGCCAGAGTTCCATTCCGTGGTTTCCTGAATAGACCAGCTCGTCGATCCCGACCAGCTTTCGCGCATCATTCGCAGCTCGGCCGGTAACTGCTCCCGTCAGCGCCAGTCGCTGGCTCAGTTCGCGCAGCGCATCGCGAGCATCTGGCTCAACGAATGCGGCGTCGGGACTCGGCGCAATACCGCTGATCGTGCCATCGATATCGGTGAGTATGCCGGGCCTGGAGCAATCGAGAACGCGTTGCAGTAGCAGCACTGATGGCTTATCTGCTCTCATTTCCGAGCCTCTCTCGAATCCAGTATGGAATTGCGATGACACAAGCGGTATTCCTATTGTATCGTTGACAGTTGCGTCGCATATTTTTGGCGACATCTCTTCGTGCGAGGCCGCACGTTCAATTCTGGAACAGTACCATGCAAGCTCGATTCGCCAGGAACGATAGATAGACGAATGCGGCCCATCGCCTGGGTGATCCAGAAACTCGGCATACTCAAAGAATTCCTGCTTCAGGTTCGGCACTTTCGCCGGGACATCCAGCTCTTCCTGATCTACAACCTGTTCTCCAACGTGGGGATCGGCGCCTTTCTCCTGATCTTCAACCTGTATCTGGTCGAGAACGGGTTCTCAGAGGGCTTTCTGGGGATCTACAACGCGGTCTCGGTCACTGCGCTCGCGCTGGTGGCCATGTTCATGGGACCGTTGATCGGGCGTTTCGGTGGGTGGCGATGTATCACCTACGGAACGATGGTATTCGTTGCGGCGTCCGCCGTACTCGCGTTCCTCAATACCAGCGTGCCGATTCTGGCCGTATCGATTATTGCGGGGGCGGGAACGGCATTCCTGATCACTCCGATCATGCCGTTCATCCTTCAATGGGAACGACCAGAGTATCGTGCTACCGCGGCGGCATTCGCGTTTTCGGTGAACTCACTCTCATTGACACTGGGAAGTCTGATCGGGGGCTGGTCTCCACGGCTGTTCAGCAATCTGTTTGGTTTCGAGATTCAGAGTGTCGAGAGCTATCGACTGGCGCTGTTGCTCGGACTGGGTGTTGCGGCAATCGGTCTCATTCCGATGTACCGGATGGCTGATGCCCGGCTGCGTAGTGGAGAAGATGAAGGCGAATTCGCGGCGCTGCCCGAGTTGCCGCCGACTCGTCAGCAAGTGCGTCGAGACATCATGGTCTTTGCCGGAGCAACCGGTATCTTTGCGCTCGGGGTCGGTGCGATCATGCCGTTCTATAACGTGTATCTCAACTCGATTGGTGCTCGCCCCAGCAGAATCGGGATGGTTTTTGCGCTCGCCGGGGTTGTGGCGGCGATAGTGTGTTTGCTGGTCCCTGTGCTGTCAAAGCGATTTGGCGATCTCAATGCTCTCTTCTGGCTGCGCCTGGCTCCGGCACCATTCTTTCTGTTGCTGCTGTTGACACCCAATCTCGTCGTCGCCGCTATTGCGCATATCATGCGAACCGCGACCACCAGTATGAGCTGGCCGCTCGATTCGGGAGTGGTCAGCCAGGTGTTGCCAGCCAGAGCGCGGGCCAGTGGATTCAGCATTCGCAGTGGGTTCTGGAATCTCGGGTACGCAATCTCGAGTCTGATTGCTGGAGCAGTCATCGTCACCTGGGGCTATGGACCGACCTTCGTCGCCTTTGCGGTCTGTTCCGCGGTGAGTGCCGGGTTGTTCGTGCAATATTTTCGATCTCATCCAAGCCGGCAGAATCTGCGCTGATGAGCAACCTGAAGAAGGTCATATACCCGGATCGTTAATTGGGAGACATCCGTGGTTAATACGTCTATAATATTCGTTGGGTCTTCGGAGGATGCGACTCCGGGCCCGGAATGTGCGAGGGGATAGATGGGCAATTGGCCCAGATTCCCTTGTGTCTCGGGGATAAGTGAAAAGTATCTGACAGGACGACATTATGCCGCGACAGGAGAATGAATCACCGCGAGACAGGGTCGTTGCGGTTGCCGAACACTTGTTCAGCGACCGCGGGTACAAGGCAGTGACTCTTCGCGATATTGCCGACGATCTGGGGATCCGACAGGCCTCACTCTATCATCACTTCCCCAAAGGAAAAGAAGAGTTGTTCGTCGAGGTGACCGAGCGCGCTATGAAGCGCCATGCAGTGGGAATGCGAACGACCATTGCCGAAGCTCCAGAAAACGCAGAATGCCAGCTCAAGGCGATCGCTCGCTGGATGCTTTCGCAACCACCGATAGACATGGCACGGATGGTGCGTTCTGACATGGTCGAGATCGAAGAAGCACAGCGACATCGCCTCATGCAGACGGCGCTACGAAGTCTCATTCTGCCGATTGAGGGCGTGTTCGATCGTGGAATCGAGCGAGAACACCTCAAGAGTATGGGGCACAGTCGATTGCTAGCCAGTTCATTCCTGTCGATCATCGAAGCGATCCAGGTTTCTGTTCGGTTCAGCAGCCGCCGGCCGGAAGATATGGCAGATGAGATGATCGATATCCTGATGAATGGGCTCCGCCCGCGATGAGCAT
Organism: Thermomicrobiaceae bacterium; assembly: GCA_007124395.1. Classification (GTDB taxonomy): domain Bacteria; phylum Chloroflexota; class Chloroflexia; order Thermomicrobiales; family Thermomicrobiaceae; genus SLMJ01. The sequence continues at coordinate 20,621 of SLFF01000412.1, forward strand.
TTAGAGTTTTATCCTAGAACCTACCGATTGTTAGTTAGTAAGTTGTTTGCATGACGGCGACAGGAAGAACAAGTCAGATCTTTCCTCTACGTGCCTGGCGAATGGTCAGCGGCGCATGGTGTCGGACCTATGACAGTGCGGCTCGTTCTGCTGTTGCCGCCCGGGCGTTCGGAGCCGATCTTCTTTCACCGGATTCACCTTATGAACATCTCATGGCGGAGCACGCCCGGACTTTCCGGTTCGCGACCCGATTTCTGCCTGGTGAATATCGCGAATCCACTATTCGCCTCTACGCGTTCTTCCGATCGCTGGACGACCTGGTAGACGAGTCTCCGGATGATCCGGCTACGATCGAGTCGATCCGCCGGCAACTCGACAGCTGGGAGACCTGGTTGCGGTCTGATCTCTCAGACGCCGTTCCGAATCGTGAAATCGGTAATGCTGTCGCTCCGGTAATCATGAACTATCGCATACCACGCACGCTTTTTCTGGATTTCCTCGAAGGACTTCGAGCTGATTTGTATCCGGTAACCCCGAGAACCAGAGACGAGATCGAGCAATATAGCTACCAGGTGGCGTCGACCGTCGGTCTTGCGATGGCTCATGTGTTTGGCTCAACCTGCCCCAGTGCCGTCGAGGCCGCTCGCAGACTTGGTATAGCCATGCAACTTACAAATATTCTTCGCGATGTCGGCGGGGATGCCGCACGAAATCGAGTCTATCTTCCTGAAGATCTGTTGCATGCGCATGGCTTGACTGTGTCCGATGTACTGGATCAATGGCAGCAGGGCAATGGCCCGGACCAACGCCTGATCAAAGTGCTCCAGACGATCGCCGGATGGGCGGAAGAGCACTATAAGGCTGGCGTGGCCGGCATTCGCCTGTTGCCGCGGGATGTGCAGATGCCGATTCTTGTAGCCGCCCGGCTGTACCAGCAGATCCTCGAGCGTTTGAAGAGCAACGAATACGATTCACTGCGCCAGCGAGCTGCCACGACTGGGGTGCAGAAGATTCTCGAAGCGAGACGCTGCATCTTTTCGATTCAACAGCTGCTTGACGAGGCGCAGCCATCTCAGGCGCATGGTTCTAACAGGATCGGTCCACCTTCGCCCGAGCCAGGTACGAGCGTCAATGCGCGGTGACTGGTTCAGCGGAGAGCAACATCAATCGTTCGCTCGAATTGAAGGGGATTCCGGGGCTTTGCTGCTTCACGGATTTATGGGCACACCAGCCGAACTTCACCCGATATCCGGAGTTCTTGAGCAGAACGGTTTCTCGACCTATGGACCGCTGCTGCCCGGATTCGGCGAGCGAGTCGACACGTTGAGCGGCGTTGGTCGCGAGGAGTGGATCGGGGAACCCGGACAACTCTGGGAGGAACTTCACCGCGCTGGAAAAGGACAGGTCCTCGTCGGATTCTCGATGGGCGGAGCGATTGCCCTGAATCTGGCACGACAGTACCCGCCTGAGCGATTGATCCTGCTGGCTCCGTTGTGGAAAGTGATGGGCGGTGACTGGCGTCTCCGACTGCTCCCAGTTCTGAAGCGGTTCGTGAAGCAGATTCAACCGTTCGCCGGAGCCGATCTAGACGATCCGGAAATCCGCACGTTCTTTGCTGATGCGATGCCAGATCTCGATCTCGATGATCCCGATGTTCGAGAGATCATACGAAACGAGATCACACTCTCCACTTCGACGCTGGACGAACTCCGGCACCTGGCGGCGTCGACCGGTGAGTTGGCCTTGGAGATAGATGTGCCGACGCTGGTGATTCAAGGAAAGACGGACACATCGGTTCGATGCGAAGACACGCGCTCTCTGGTTGATCGAATGAACGCTGAAAACACTGAATACGTTGAAGTCGATGCTGGTCACATGCTGGTGGCCGACTCTGGCAACGCATGGGAAGAGGTACGGGACTTGATCGTGAACTTTGTGAATGGCAGGAACGCATGAAGCGGGCTCTTCTGCTCGTCCTATCAGCAATACAGATCGTGCTTGCAATCAGATTTTTTCGGCGAGCCTTGACAACGTACCGATCCTCGGAGCGCATCGGAACAACCGCCGACCCGCCCCCGCAGGCAACCGTTTCAGTTGTTATCCCGGTACTCAATGAAGTCAACCGGATTGGCTACTGTCTCGATACCCTTACCGGTCGTGACGAATCGATCAGAGAGATTCTCGTCGTCGATGGTGGATCATCTGACGGTACGAGAGATCTGGTGTCGCGATTCTCTGCCACTGACGATCGAATTCGCCTGATCGAGGCACCACCTCGACCAGTTGACTGGAATGGCAAAGCCTGGGGCTTGCATGTCGGGCTTGAGCAGTCGTCAGATCAATCGACCTACGTTGTAAGCATCGATGCGGATGTCCTGGTCGATGAGAATTCGATCGGACAGGCGGTGGCATTTGCCAAGTCGCGGGAAGTTCCTTTCCTCAGCGTTGCCAACCTTCAGGATGCACCGTCGGCGGGGCTCTCGCTGGTTCATCCATCCCTGCTCAGCACACTGGCCTATCGATTTGGCATGCCGGGGAGTGTTGCTCGCACCCTTGATCAGGTCCAGGCCAACGGGCAATTCGCCGTCTACAAGCGAGTTGCGCTGAAGCGTGTTGGCGGTTTCACCATCGCCCGGGATTCGATCTGTGAGGATGTCACCCTGGCGCGTCACGCATTTCTGTCTGGTTACGATGTGGGGTTCTTTCCGGCCGACAACTCGACGTCCACACTCATGCACCCATCCATGGTGGAATGCGTGCGCAACTGGCCCCGCTCGCTCGGGTTGCGGGATCGATTTGATCGAACTTCGGGAAATCGAGCACTGTTCGAGATGTTCTTTTTGCAGGTTCTCCCGCTTCTGTCTCTGCTCGATTGCCGTTCCAGAGGCACCAGTGCCATGTTCCGTGGCGTCAATCTGATTCTGATCGCCTCGCGTATTGGCGTCTTGATCGGAACACGTCCATCTTACTCGCGCGTTTCCTGGACTTACTGGCTCTCTCCATTAGCTGACCCGCTTTCGTTCGTTGCTATCGCGGTAAATCTCGTGGGACGAAAGCATGAGTGGCGCGGGCAGCAACTGGTCGAACAGGAGATCGATCGATGAGCTCAGCGCGTTATCGCAGCGCCGGACGCTGGACCAACTGGATGATCGTCGGCCACGTTTTTGCCCTGATCTTCGGGTTGCTTGGGCTACTCATTGCGGTTCCGAATCCGGAACTCTGGGCCGACAGTAACTGGGGCGCGACGGTCTATTCATGGGGAATGCAGTACGCCGGCGGACTCCACATCATTTTCGCGACAGCGGCGATGCTGCTAGTGGGATTCCGATTTCTGGGCGCGCGACGGACGCTGCTGTTCTTCGCTATCGCCAGTGTCCTCTCGCTCGGCGCTGAGCTGATGGGAACGATCACCGGTTTCCCGTTCGGCGAGTATCGATACACGTCTGGTCTCGGATACCAGATTCTGGGTGAAGTTCCCTTTACCATCCCGCTCTCATGGTTCTATATGGGACTGGCGTCGTATCTCCTGGCTATCGTCCTCGTGGGAACCGGACCTGGCTGGCGACGCCCGCTTGCCTCCGTCTTCGTTGGATCACTCCTGCTCACGGCCTGGGATCTCGTTCTCGATCCGGCGATGGCCCACCCCGATCTCGGTGTCCGGTTCTGGATCTGGGATCAGGGCGGCATCTACTTCGATATGCCGGCTCAGAACTTCCTGGGATGGGTCGTAACCGGCTTCGTGTTCATTGGGGTCAGTCGACTGATGTGGGGAAGCGATCCGAAGCTCTCGGTCGGGCTAATCCGAACCTCCTACATCATCTATCTGGCGAACATCTTCTTCGCGATGGTGATCAGCGCCGCGG
>SLFF01000100.1 GCA_007124395.1 Thermomicrobiaceae bacterium
AAACCGGTGCCGGGAAGAGCTCGATCATCAGCTTGCTGAGCCGGTTCTACGACATCTGGGACGGCGAGATCCTCATCGATGGTCATGACATTCGCGACGTCACTCAGCAATCGCTGCGGGATCAACTCGGGATCGTGCTCCAGGATACGTTCCTCTTTACCGGGACCATTCGAGACAACATCCGGTATGGACGAATGGATGCCACCGATGAACAGATCATCGAGTCCGCCAGAGCTGTCGGAGCGCACGATTTCATCGAAGCTCTGCCGCTCGGCTACGACACCGAAGTGAACGAGCGCGGGATCACGCTTTCGGTTGGACAGCGACAGCTCGTCTCGTTTGCCCGCGCGTTGCTGGCAGATCCACGAATCGTGGTGCTGGACGAAGCGACATCCAGTGTCGACACCGAGACCGAGATCGTGATTCAGGACGCCCTCCGGACGATTCTTGAAGGTCGCACCGCATTCATGATTGCCCACCGGCTATCGACAGTACGCGAGGCGACCAAGGTGATCGTGATCGATCAGGGAGAGATCGTCGAAGAAGGCACGCACGATGAGCTCATCGAGAAGCGTGGCCACTACTACATGCTGTACACCATGCAGTATCGCTCGGGCGATCAGGCAGCAGATTAGTTGTCGCGTGGGGTTAGAAGAGGCGGGTCTGCTCGGTCTGATGGCTCTGCTGCGATGAGCGCCAGGTCTTTACCGTTCCGTCATAGCGAGGCAGTGCGGAAATCGAACGGTGTACCCCGCGTTTCTGCAAGGCTTCCACCGAGGTTCGCTCGGCATTCTCCGGCCGATTGTTGTTCTCTGACAGGTGGCAGAGCCAGATGTCGCGCGTTTTCTGGCTGACGATCTCACAGAGAAACGTTGCACAGTCATCGTTGCTCAGATGTCCATCGGCAGATCGGATTCGCCGCTTCAAATGTGCCGGATATCGACCCGCGCGCAGCATTGATTCGTCATAGTTCGACTCGATAACCAGATGATCCGCCCGGGCAGCAAACTCCAGATTGTCGTCGCTGTACTCTCCAAGGTCAGTAAACAGCGCTACCGATCCGGCCATGCTCCGGGCGAAGAATCCGACAGGCTCCCTGGCGTCATGACTCACGGGAACCGGGGTGATCTCGATCGGGCCGATCTCGAACGCCTCCAGCGGCTTCACGACCGACGTCTCAGCCCGGTCCAGATGTTCGATCCCGGCGATCGTTCCATAGGTGGCAAGCACGGGGAGATCGCTCCGCTTCAGGAGCTGGGTCAGCGAACGCATGTGGTCGATGTGCTCATGCGAGATCAGAATCGCGGAGAGATCCGCCGGGGTGATGAATCGATGAGCCAGGCAGGCCAGAAGCGTGCGAATCGGGACGCCGCAATCAAGGAGGATTCGCGTGGTATCGAACTCGATAAGAAACGCGTTTCCGTTGCTTCCGCTGCCAAGGCTCGAGACGACGAGTTCCGGCATCTCGCCTGTAGATGATCGACTCATGATTACCCCTGAAAGATTGCTCGTCCAAGCCGGATCATCGTGGCACCCTCTTCGATCGCAATCCAGTAATCGTTGGTCATACCCATCGACAACTGTGAGAGTTCAGCCGATGGCCGGGACTCCTGGAGCGTATCGCGAAGTTCCCGCAGCCCACGAAACACAGGCCGAGTTTCTTCAACGTCGTCAACCAGAGGCGCAATCGTCATTAGCCCCCGAACTGTCAGACGATCCTGAGCCAGGGCGTGATCGAGCAATTCAGCTGCGTTACCCGGATCGCATCCATACTTCTGCTCTTCTTCGGCGATATTGATCTGAAGCAGGATCTCCAGAGTGGAATCGTCGACTTCGCAACGCTTCTGCAAGGCATCAACCAGCGAGATTCGGTCGACTGACTCAACGATGCTGCAATAGCGTACGGCGTCACGCGCCTTGTTCGTCTGCAGGTGGCCAATGAGATGAACAACGCTGCCTGGTCCGACGGATTGCTCGAACTTCTGTCGCATATCCTGCACACGATTCTCGCCGAAGTGTCGAACCCCGGCGGCGTAGGCAGCTTCGACCATGTCTCGATCAACGGTCTTGCTCACGGCAACGAGCTGGATGTCTGACACCGGGCGCCCTGCGGTCGCTGCGGCGTCGGCGACCCGGTCCTGAATGGCCAAGAGATTGGTTGCGATACTCACGACTGCCTGCCCTGATCTATTCGGCTACTATCGTCGAGCATGATGATCGATGTGAACAACCCCGTGCGTGGTCCCAGCCCCCTCCGGGAAAACTGAGCGCCGTTCGAACACTGGGTGCAGACATCGCTGATCTCGATCCGGTCTGGATGGACTCCAGCAGCGATCAATTGGCCTCGATTGGCCTCGCGAAGATCGAAGTAAAGACCGTCCGACGTGACGCGAACTGGATCCGCAGTCGTGGAAACCGGTCCATGTTGCCAGCGATCGACGACTTCAGAACCCACCTGGTAACAAGAAGCGCAGATCGAAGGTCCGAACCCGATTGTCAGGTCCCCAGGTTCAGTTCCGTATGCATCAGTCATACGGGCAACGGCGATTCGGGCGATACCATCCACGGTTCCACGCCAGCCAGCGTGTACCGCAGCGACGGCCCCGTGAGCAGGATCATGGATCAGCAGCGGAACGCAGTCGGCCGCCATAACACCCAGCGGAATGCCGGGCACATTGGTCATCAACCCATCAACTCGTCGGATTGATGTTTCCACGCTCTGGGCACCGCTGCCGGCATGAGATTCATCGACCGCAAAGACCGTCGTCTCATGGACCTGCCTGCCCAGGACCAGAAGATCGGGGTCATAGTCAATCGCACCAGCCCAGGCTTCCCTGTTCGTTTGCACGAGATCGGGAGCGTCGCCCACCATGAAACTCATGTTGCCGTAAAGAGGCAGGTCTGGCGTCCGCGAGGTTATCCCGTGAGTGAGCCCCGGAACGTCGAGCAGGCCGATTCGATGAACAGGCAGGGTGCTCGTTCGGTCAACTGTGTGCGACGAATCTTCGATTCCTCTCAGCATCTAGTACCGTTCCAGGTCGATTGGTACATCGATGATCACCGGCGTCGACGATCTCAGGGATTCCTTGAGCAAGCGTTCGAGTTCCTCGGGAGATTCGGCTCGAAAGCCCGGGATTCCGTAGGCCTCGGCGATCTTGACGTAATCAGGGTTCACCAGATCGACGTCGATAAATCGGCCCGGGTAGGTGCGCTGCTGAGCCGCTTTGACAGCGGTATGGGTGCTGTCGTTGAAAATAACGAATGGCACCGGAATCTTATGATGGACCGCTGCCCCAAGTTCGGTCAACGTGAACTGAACGCCGCCGTCGCCATTGATTGAGACCACCGCTTTGTCCGGACGTGCGACCTTCGCGCCGATCGCCGTTGGCAAGGATGATCCCAGCGTTCCAAACCCTCGCGGGAACGTGTAGGTTCGCGGACCGTAGACCGGAAAGTATCGTGCCGCTTCATAGGACATCATCGTCATGTCGTTGATCACGATCCCATCGCGGGGGATGGCGGCTCGCAGAGCCTGCAGATACGGAGTGTAGCGGGCAGCTCGCTCGTCCGCCGGGGCGAAGTTCTTCTGACGTCCCTCGGCGATCTCTGCGTCACTCCATTGAGCTCCGGGACCACCATTGAGTTTGATGTCGTTCACGAGGGCTCGCAAGAATTCGGTTGCGTCGGCCTCGATCGCCACATCAGCCTGGTAGCGCTTGTTGAATTCGTTCGGATCCAGATCGACATGTACCAGCCGGGTTGGCAGTGGCATCGAACCGTTCGCCGTCGTTCGCAAGCCGAGTCCAGTGCCAATCGCCAGGCAGGTATCGCTTCCGGTCATGAACGGCACGATCGGCGAATCATCAGACCATCGATAGCCGAAAGCACCGAGCGCCCGCGGGTGGTCTTCGGCAATCGAACCTTTACCCATGAGGGAAGTGAAGACTGCAGCACCGCTGAGTTCTGCCAGTTCTGTGAGCGCAGCCGAGGCTTCCTCACTGACGCATCCACCACCCGCGAAGAGAAGGAGCTTGCCGCCGGATCGAATGGCGTCGCCGGCGGCCGTGATCGACTCCGGCGTCGGGAGCTTCACCTGGTGAGTCGCTGTTGGCAAATCATCGATCTCGCACTCTTCGGCGAGAACGTCCAGCGGGATCTCGAGATACACCGGACGTGGCCGGCCGATATCGAGCTGCTCCAGTGCTTCAGCGATCGCACCCGGGATCTCCTGAGCTGACATAACTCGACGAGACCACTTGGTGATCGGCTTCATGACGCCCATCTGGTCAGTGATCTCGTGCAGGTTGCCTTCGAGCTTGTCGAGGTACTCGCGCTCGAGATTCGTGGCAATGACGAGCACCTTGGATGAGTCCGCGAAAGCCTCGCCAACCGCAGTGGCAACGTTGGTGACTCCCGGTCCGGTGACGATCAGGGCGACACCTGGTCGACCTGACGCCCGGTAGTAACCATCCGCCATGAAGCCAGCACCTTGCTCATGTCGGGGTAGCACGGTATCGACATAATCACTGTCGATCAATGCGTCGTAGGCATCAAGGGTGTGTACCCCCGGGATTCCAAAGACGGTGCGAATGCCATTCGCCTCGAGAGCTTTGACGAGCGCTGCGCCGCCACGAACTTTCCGTTTGACATCTGTAGCCAAGGTTTTCGCTGCCTTTCGAATTTCGTGCGAATTCAGACTGGCCGGTAAGTCGATTCATTCCTTATAAGCTGGACCGAATTATAGCGCCCAACTCAACTTCAGGCTTCTCTCAAGATAGCACGCGCTCTGCTGCCACTTTTGATCTGCCGTTGCGTTCGATTTGCGCCCTGGACGGTGTTTGAACCTGATGTGATGTGCAACTCCGGACCAACGGGGGGAACGCCAATGCGGATAACTGCACTTATCCGCATTATCACTTCTTCCCCGATTCTGAGGGCTATGGGGTCGACATCGCGAACTCGTCGACCCAGTTCCACCCATCATCACCACGGCTCAGCCGGCCGATTCCCGGAAACGGAAGATGGTACCCGGAAACTAGCGCTCCCTTGTCCGCCGCGGCATTGAAGACTTTCGCACGGCTCGCAACGGCTTGCTCGGGATCGAGATCGACTGCCGGAAACCAGCGTGCGTGATCGATGTGGAATGGACTCAACACCAGATCTCCAGTAATGAACAGTGTCTCTGTGCCCAGGTCGAGTTCATACGCCAGATGTCCCGGGGTATGCCCGAACGCGGGAATGGCTCGGACACCTGGGAGCGGCTCTGCATCGTCCGGGAACGTATCGAAGTGCTCACGGATCGCCAGTACGCTAGTTCTGGCCGTGGCAGCCATGGCTGGCTCGAAATCCGGAAGCTTCCAGAATTCGGCACGATCGAGCCTTGCCAGATTCTCTTCATCAGACCAGAACGCCCACTCAGTTTCGCCGAGCAGATATCGAGCGTTCGGAAATGCGGGCTTGCCGGAGGAATCGACATTGGAACCGACATGATCGAGATGCAGGTGTGTGTGCACCACGTAGTCGATCTCGGACGGAGAAATGCCGGCGGAATCCATCGCTTCGAAGATCTGTCCGCAACCGGGCAAGGTCGAACCAGCTCCTGTGTCGAAGAGAATCCGGTTGCCATTGAGGTTCACGTAGACGCAATTCATGTTCGACTCGACGGCCGCGTGATCCAGTTGATGCTTGCGACACGCTTCGAGCTGCTCGTTTTCGTCGACCCCGATCATCAGGAACGGACCGGGAAACGCCGTATTTCCGTCCGAAAGAACGACGACCTCACTGCTTCCGATCGAAAACCGATGAAACTTACTCATTGAACCAACTCACCCTTTCAGACTCAGTTTAGCTCGCCGCTCGTTATGTCTACTTTGCTTCGTCATCGCGTGAATATCAGCGGCTCTGCGGGGCTTTCCGGACTATCGAAGACTTCCCCGACGAGCTCCTGACTTCCTCGCAGCCAGTCCTGGCCAGTCATCTGCTTCTTGCCCGCCGGCGTCAGCTTCTCGATCCTGACCACACCATCTGCTGTACCCACCGCCGGCCACCCCTCAACTGTTTGAAGCGTCCCGGTAGCGGAGGTTACATTCTCTGTCGAGATCAGGGTTACCCGGTCGATGGCAACACGTTTTCCATCGATGATCGACCACGCCCTGGGCCAGGGATTCATTGCCCGCACGTGTCGTTCGATATCGACGCCACTTGACGACCAGTCTATCTGGGCATCAGCTTTTCGCAGCTCTCGGGTGTAGCTAGCGACAGCGTGATCCTGCTCCCGAGCTTCAATTCGCCCGTGAACCCAGTTCGCTACAACTTCTGGGAGTGCCTCGGCAGCCACTTCACTTAAACGATCGAAGAGCTCGCCAGACGTCTCTTCTCCGGAAAGTGGCACCGGGATCTGACGAACAATCGGGCCGGCATCCATCGCCTTGACCAGCTTGATGAAGGAAACTCCGCCTTCGCGGTCGCCGTTGAGGATCGTAGCCTGAATCGGGACCGAACCACGGTAGCGAGGCAGGAGCGATGGGTGCACATTGAGGCAGCCATTCGGCGCCAGCTCCAGTACGTTCCTTCTGAGGATCTCCCCATAGGAGACCACGATCAATACATCTGGTGCGGTTTCGCGAATTGTTTCGACCGTTGCTGGATCGCGGAGTGTGTCGGGTTGCAGGATTGGGATTCCATGCTCAAGCGCAGCCACCTTGAGGGGAGGCGCCGTGAGTGTCTTGCCTCGTCCAGCTGGCCGATCTGGTTGAGTGACGACGAGCGGGACATCGATTTCCGGTGAGCCAACCAGTGCGCTCAATGACGGAACTGCGAACGCGGGTGACCCGAGGAAGACCACCCTGATAGAAGTGGCGTTGTGGGTCATCGCTGCATGATCCTCGCGTGATGTGCCGCGGCCCGCCCGAGCAGATTGAACGCCCGGCTGACGTTCTGTCCTGTCTTGGCGGACAGAAATCCGTGCTTGGCACCAATGAAATGGGCCATCACACGTCCCCAGGTTGGCGGGAACCTGACGCCGAGATCAGCCTTGTTTCCGGCGATCAGTATAGGAGCGGTTGGAGCGTAGCGCTGGCACCTCGCGTACCATTCATTCATTGCCTGAAGTGACGCGGGCTCAGTGACGTCGTAGACCAGCACAATCGCCTGGGCTCCGAGGTAGAAGTTTGGGCGATTACCCGCCTGCCCTTCGATGTCCCAGATCGCCAGCCTGAGCGGCTGACCATCGATCTCGAACTCCTGAGTGGTTATGTCAATGCCCAGCGTAATGTTGCGAGCCTCGCTGAATCTTCCTTTTGCGTACTGGCGGATCAGCGACGTCTTGCCGACGTTTCCCTCTCCACCGATGACTACCTTCAGCGTGCGCATTGACTCGCCTCTCGGGTTCGAATCTGACTCCCAGATCCGGGCGCGTTCGTACAACTCTACGTCACACGATCGAGTGGCTCCAGTGTAACCCAGTGTGGCCGTGACTGCAGAGCGCTCTCGCTGCTATGATTCGTGCACCATGCAGGATCAACCTTCCGCCGACTCACCGAGATCGCCCCGATTCAAAAGCGTCTTCGCGGTGATCATGATAATCGCTGCGTTGCTCCGATTCTTTGGGCAGGACTGGGACGACGGTCACTACTTCCATCCCGATGAGCGATTCATCGCCACGGTCATGGACAACCGGATTTCCCTGCCCTCCCCCGGTGATCTCGGTTCACTTTTCGAACCGGCGACCAGCCCCCTGAACACCCGATCCAACGATGAAGCAGGCAATCCGCAGGAGTTCGCCTACGGTAGCCTGCCATTCCTGGTTGCCATGGTTCTCGGGTCCATAATCGGTGCCCTGTCGAACACAGATCCGCTTACTTACGCCAATGTCGGTGAGTTCGGGCGATTTCTGACTGCGCTCGTCGATCTGGGCACGGTCGCCATCGTTGTTCTGTTTGCGAGGCGGGCATTTGGTAAACTGGCCGGTCTTATCGCCGGGGCCCTCACCGCGTTTTCAGTCGTGCTGATCCAGCTGACGCACTTCTTCACCGTTGACACCTGGGTGACGTTCTTCACAACAGCCACGCTGTACGCTGCCTACCGAATCTCGGAACGATTCGAGCTCAAGTGGTTGTTGCTGGTCGGTGCCCT
>SLFF01000102.1 GCA_007124395.1 Thermomicrobiaceae bacterium
CTTTGAATTTTGCCCCGGCGCTAGTCTGCCGCGACCAGCTCTTCGGCCTTCTCTTCGGTCCAGCGCAGGTTGAGGTTTCGGTTGGCTCCGACCTCGTCCAGACGCTTGTAGAAGGTGTCGTGCGGGGCCGAGGTCACGTAGTCCGGATTGGTCTTCGTTTCCTCGTCGATCTGGATCATCGCCGCGATGAACTTGTCCAGAGATTCGATGCTCTCGGTCTCTGTTGGCTCGATCATCATCGCTTCGTCGACGACGAGCGGGAAGTAGACCGTCGGCGGGTGCATACCGAAGTCGAGCAGTCGCTTGGCGATATCGAGTGCTCGAACGCCGTTCTTCTTCTGCTGGTTTGCCGAGAGAACGAACTCGTGCATGCAGGTTCGGTCATACCGGAGGGTGTACCGATCCTTGAGCTTGTTCATCATGTAGTTAGCGGCCAGAACAGCATCTTCACTGATCTGTCGCAGCCCCTCGGCACCGTTCATCCGGATGTACGTGTATGCCCGGACGTGCATTCCGAAGTTTCCGTGGAAACCGTGGATACGGCCGATCGTGTGCTTCGGCTGGTACCAGTCGTAGGTCACATCGCCGTTGTCCACCTTGGCGACGCGTGGCCCCGGCAGGTATTCGGCCAGGTGTTCGGCCACACCGACTGGTCCTGACCCCGGTCCACCACCGCCGTGTGGGGTGGAGAACGTCTTATGCAGGTTGTAGTGCATGATGTCGATCCCGAGATCACCCGGTCGGGCAATTCCGAGAATCGCGTTGAAGTTGGCGCCATCGTTATAGACGAGGCCACCCGCTTCGTGAACGATGTCGACCACTTCCATGATGCTCTCGTCCCAGAGGCCAAGAGTGTTCGGGTTGGTGATCATCAGCGCGGCGGTGTCTGGTCCAACCAGCTCGCGAAGCTTCTCGACATCCGCGTTACCGCGGTCATCTGAGGGGACGGTGACAACATCGAAGCCGGCCATGGCAGCAGTTGCCGGGTTGGTGCCGTGTGCAGAGTCTGGCACGAGGACGGTGCGACGCTGGTGCTCACCACGTTTTTCGAAGTAGGCACGCGCCATCAGTACACCAGTCAACTCACCATGTGCGCCAGCTGCTGGCTGCAGAGAGACCTGATGGAATCCGCTGATCTCGCCGAGCATTTCCTGCAGCTCGTACATCAGCTCCATTGCCCCCTGGATGGTTGCCGGGTCCTGCTCAGGGTGGATCGATCCGTACCCGGGGAGCTTGGACATCAGCTCGTTGATCTTGGGGTTGTACTTCATGGTGCACGAACCAAGCGGGTAGAAGTCGATGTCGATTGCATGGTTCAGGTGCGACAGTCGGGTGAAGTGGCGGATGACATCGATCTCGCTCACTTCCGGGAGTCCGAGCGAGTCCCTCTGCAGATTCGCTGGGATTTCCTGCACCGGTACGTCTGGTTCCGGCACTGAAATACCCCGGCGACCGGGCTTGCTCAACTCATAAATCAGCGGCTCTGTTCGCATTCAGATCCTCCACATTTCTAAATGAAGCGTGCGAAACAACCTGGGCCGCATTACACGCTGGTTTGAGGATACTACTGTGGCTATTGGCATCGCAACAATACCTGCCCATACCGACGGGCATGCGGTAGACAGACCTGTGACAAGCAGGTACAAATCGGGGTACATTGTCTGAGACAGCACAACCCGGCTCGATTGATGAACCGTCAGTTGGATGGTTTCTCGATCGACATCCTCGCTTACGAACAAATCAACCACGCCTCATTGGGAAGTAGCCTGCAATGAACGAATCGACACTTACTGAGACCCGAGATCCGTTCCAATCGACGATCTCCCGCCGAGCATTCCTGCGTCGTTCCCTGATGTTGACCAGTGTTTCAGTGGCCGGAGCGAGCCTCTTGTCAGCCTGCTGGCCGTTCGGAGATGACGACGATGACGAAGACGATGATGACATTGAGTCAACGCCCACGCCTGGTGACGACGCTGAAGATCTGGAACCAGAACCGGATCCCGAGCCAACCCCGACGCCTGAGCCAACGCCCACTCCGGCGCCGACCGCCACGCCTACACCAGAGCCAATCCCCGATGAACCGCAAATGGGTGGGACGCTACGGATTGCCATCCCGGCAGATCCATTCAGCCTGCATCCGAATGCTGATGAATCGGTGGTCAACTGGAGCGTCATGAATCAGCTCTACGACGCCCTGATCGAGGTTGACGATCAGTTCGAACCAGTTCCGGTACTGGCAGAACGATACGAGATCTCTGAAGACGGTAGCGAGTATGTCTTCACCATCCCCGACGACGTCGAGTTTCACAACGGTGATTTGCTGTCGGCCAGTGATGTCGCATACAGCCACGAGTGGATGCGAGTACCGGAAAATGGCGGGGCACGGTCGTTCTATTACGAGCGGGTTGAAGCAATCGAGGCGGAGGATGCCACCACGGTGATCTTCCGGATGAGTGGTCCAGACGGAACGCTGCTGCGACGTGCGGCGTCGACGTTCATCGTCAGTGAGGAATACCACGAAGAGTTTGGCGCGGAGCGCCAGAGTTCCGAACCGGTCGGCACGGGACCGTTTGCACTTGACGGGTGGAACCGGGGACAGTCGGTGTCACTGGTTCGGTTTCTCGATTACCACGGATCGAGTTCGTACCTGGACCGGATCGAGTTCGAGGTAATCGAATCCGATTCCGGACGGCGATCGGCGCTGGAGAACGGCCAGATCGACGTTGCCTGGGGGCTTCCGCTCGATGATGATCTCGAGTTGGCTGATTCGGAGGATGTTCAATCCTTCGAGACGACCAACCTCGACTGTATGCACATCGCGCTGAACAACGAGCATCCGATTCTGTCCGATCAGCGAGTTCGTCTCGCCATGCAGCACGCCATCGATCGATCAGCGCTGGTGGACATCGTCTATCAGGGTGCCGCCGCCGAGGCGCAATCGCATCTCTCACCTGCGCTCTTCTACTGGCACCTCGATCTGTTCGAAGCCGACTCGAGCCGGACAGATGAGCTTCTCGATGCGGCTGGATGGACCAGAGACGATGACGACGACATTCGCGAGAAGGATGGTGAGCGCCTGACGTTCACCTGTATCGCACCGGACGGCCAGGATCCACGGGCTGATGGAGCCGAAGCCGTTGCCGATATGCTGGCCGAGGTGGGCATCGAGATGGTGGTGGAGACGGCGCCGTTGAACGAGACGGTGAATGAGATGCGCGCCGGAGAACTGGACGCTGCGCTGTTCAACTGGACGTATGGCGGCTGGCTTGGTGAGCCGGACGGCCGCACCACACTGTTGACCGGTGCGTTCAACAATTTCAGCCAGTTCTCCAGTATTCAGGTCGACAACGTGCTGTATCAGGGTGTTGCGGAGACCGACCCGGAAGGACGTCGGACGATGTACCGGAATCTGCAGGAGCGGATTATCGAACAGTCGCCGTTTCTCTTCCTGGTCTTTCCTCAGAGCTGGTACCACGCGACCAGCAGGGTTCAGGGACTGCCGGAGTCGGTCAGATGGGGCCCCAGGCTGCTTCAGAAATTGAACGAGTGCTGGGTGTTCGACAGTGACGCGTAGAAGCGGGTTCAGCGCGCTGCTCTGGTACAATCAACGGTCGTAAACACGTCGATGCAGTTGCAGTATTCATCGTTTCCTGGAGCATAAATGTCCGAAACCAGAATCTATGGCGGTCAGGCAGTGATGGAAGGCGTGATGATGCGCGGCCGCCGGCATATGGCCGTCGCTGTGCGCGCGCCAAATGGTGAGATCGCTGTCTATCATGAGCCGCTCAAGATGGGCAAATGGACCGATCGCGCCCGCCCGCTTCCGTTCATCCGGGGTGTGTTCATGCTCTGGGACACCATGGTGCTGGGAATGCGCTCACTAGTGTTCTCCGCAAACGTCGGGCTGATCGAAGGCAACGTCAAAGAGAACAAGGAAGCGCCCGAGGACGACATTACCGGCACCGCACTCTGGGTGACGGTTGCCATCTCGATTCTCTTCTCGATCGCACTCTTCTTCATTCTGCCACTGGCGATCACCGGCTTTCTCGACCGCTATATCGCAAGCGACACGCTGAGCAACGTCGTCGAAGGCGCTATCCGTCTGATCATCCTGGTTGGCTATATGCTGTTGATCGGCCGGATGAACGACATCAAACGCGTATTCTCCTATCACGGTGCTGAACACAAGACGATCAATGCCTATGAAGCGGGCGATGCCCTGACCGTTGATAACGTGCGGAAACACAGCATCAGCCATCCGCGGTGCGGTACGGGCTTCCTGCTGGTTGTGGTCTTGCTGTCGATCTTCGTGTTTGCGTTGCTGGGACGCCCCGACTGGTTCTGGCGGATCTCATCGCGGATCTTCCTGGTTCCGGTTATCGCGGCAATTGCCTACGAATTCATCAAGCTCACTGCGCAGTACTACGAGAACACCCTGATTAAGATTCTTGTGGCACCGAGCATGGCGCTCCAGCGCCTGACGACTCGTCCCCCAGACGACAGCATGCTGGAAGTGGCAATCGTCTCGTTCAAGCGAGTTCAGGCCTCCGAAGGTGAGATCGCTGAGTCCGAGTCCGAGCATGACGATGTCGTCTACGTTGACGAGAGCGGACTGCCGCTCGAACCGGCTGCAGAGGAAGAAGCACCTGCCCGAACTCCAGAGCCGGCGACATCTACCGCATCCTGACGACTCTGACGTTGCCCGTGGATCTTGCGGGTGGATTCTCTGCGACCTGGCGTATTGCGGAAGGGGACAGGCTGTGACTGACGCCGAATCTTCGGCATCCGGAAAGCTGTGGGGTGGGCGTTTCAGCCGCCCTACCGACGCTCTCGTGGACGAGCTCAACGCATCAATCGGGTTCGATCGGCGCTTCGCCCGACAAGATATCGCCGGATCGATCGCTCATGCCCGGATGCTGGCGCAGCAGGGCATCATCGCCAACGATGATCTCTCCGAGATCGAGCGAGGTTTGCGACAGGTCTGGGGCGAGATTCAGGCTGGCACGCATGAGTTCCGACTCTCCGACGAAGACATCCATCTGAGCGTTGAAGGCAGGCTCCGGGAGATTATCGGCTCACCGGCAGGTCGGCTCCACACTGGTCGGAGCCGGAACGATCAGGTCGCGACGGACTTCCGGATGTGGTCCAGGGAAGCGATTCTGATGCTTGCCGCCGGAATCATTGATACTATCGACGCCTTGCTAGCGGTCGGTGATCACTATCCCGAAGCGATCATGCCGGGCTATACACATCTCCAGCGGGCCCAGCCTGTGCTACTGCGCCACCATATGCTCGCCTACGGAGAAATGCTGCTCAGGGACCTCGATCGGCTGCAAGACACCTTCAGACGCACGAATCAGTCACCACTGGGCGCCGGTGCGCTTGCCGGGGTGACGTACCCGATCGATCGAGAGATGACGGCAAACCTGCTCGGCTTCGATGGTGTCTGTCAGAACAGCCTGGATGCGGTGGCCGATCGCGATTTCGTGATCGATACCCTGTCGGCCTGCAGCCAGATCTCGATGCATTTGTCACGACTGGCAGAGGAGCTCGTGATCTGGTCGACACCGGAGTTCGGGTTCATCGAGCTCGACGACGCCTTTGCCACCGGTTCGAGCATCATGCCTCAGAAGAAGAACCCCGACGTCGCCGAGCTGATTCGCGGAAAGACTGGCCGGGTTTACGGTCATCTGATCGCCATGCTCACGGTCAACAAGGGCTTGCCCCTGACCTACAACAAGGATCTGCAGGAGGATAAAGAGGGTGTGTTCGATTCGGTTGACACGCTCGGTATGATCCTCCGCGTGCTTCCACCGATGTTGCGTTCAACGACATTTCATCCAGAGGTGATGGAGCGGGCCGCTGGCGGTGGTTTCGCCCTTGCGACAGATATCGCTGACTACCTGGTCAAGCAGGGAATGCCGTTCAGGGAAGCCCATGAGGTTGTTGGTTCGGTCGTCGGCTACTGTGCGCGAGAAGGCAAGGATTTCCCTGATCTGACCTCAGACGAATGGCGAGCCTTCAGTCCGATGCTTGCAGAAACGCGGCCGCCTCTGACTCCCAGAGATGCTATTCGGGCGCGCAACGTGCTCGGGGGCACTGGGGATGAGGTGGTTCTGGCTGCCAGAGCGTTGTTCGACGATCGCCTCGGGACAATTCGGGACTGGATCGACCAGAAGTCAGTGCAGATTGCGGCGCTGGACGCGCTGCTGAACTCGGAGTAATCAGGCCATGACGGCAATCGATCAGGCACAGCATCATCAGAATGGTCCGGATAGCCCGGAGATCATCACCAGGGTCGTCAGTAGCGATTCAGAGATGGAAGCGGTCTACCAGATTCGCCGGGAAGTGTTCGTTCGCGAACAGGGCCTGACTCGCTCTGTGTATGACGAACCGGACGACCGGCACAGTGTACACATCGTCGCGTACTCTGGCGGTCGAGTCGTCGGCTGCGGACGTCTGACCTATATCCAGGACGAGGGCCAGATTGCCTGGGTGGCCATCCTCGAGCCAGCGCGTGGCACAGGGGCCGGCAAGGCGATCATGGATCACCTCATGGCGATCGCTATCGCGCATCCGGTTCAGTATGTGACGCTCAACGCGCAGACACACGCGCTTGGCTTCTACCACCGGTTCGGCTTCGAATCGATCGGGCGCCGTTTCCACATGAGCCAGATCGAACACCAGTTCATGGTGCGTCAGTTGAACTCCAGTAATCCCGCCACATAACAGTACGGCCGGGATCCAGTCGATCCCGGCCGTGCCCCCAGATGATTTGCGTCAATCTATCGATCAGTCACCATTTCGGCTCTGAGCTCGCTGGACCACGGCGTTCCAGACCTCTTCTGGACGGTCTGCCAGTAGAACGATCAAATCGTCCTGTGAGGCGCGGTCCATGACGGAGTTGGTCGCTTCCAGTTCATCGAGCACGATCGTGATCTGATCTTCCGAGTAGCCGTTTTCCAGGACAGCTTTCGATAGTAACTCGGCGACCTCGCCTACCTCACGTCCACGAAGATGATGATCTTCGCGGATGACGAGTTCGTCGAACGCGTCGGCCGCCAGTGCGCCGAATTTGCGAATATCGTCATCCCGGCGGTCTCCAGGCATCGAAATCATAGCGATCGATCGCGTCGGCTTGAGCCGGTGGACGAAATCGGTGAGCTCCCGCATACCGGCCACGTTGTGGCAGTAATCGACGATTACCCGATAGCCACCCGCTTCCAGCAGATTCAGACGCCCTGGTGAGTGGAAGAAGGATGTCGAGAACGAGCGGAGTCCCGTTCGAATCGTCGGCAGCGAGATGTTGGATGCATAGGCAGCGGCAGTCGCTGCCAGTGCGTTCTTGACGTTGACCCGGGCGCGGCCTTCAAAGGTGGCCGGAATGTCGAGCACGTCGAGAATGGTTGTCTCTCGCTTTCCTTCGGCGAGGCAGATCGTTTCTGAGTCGCCTCGCTTGCGAAGGAATACCGCAATGCCGCGTGATCGGAGATGGCTCCGAACCGTCTCGTTGTTTTCATCCATCGAGAAATAGATGATCTCTCCGCGGGCCCGGCGCTCCATCTTGCGGCACCACTCGTCGTCCGCGTTGAGGACCGAGTATCCGTCGTTCCACGTGGCCGCTGGAACCACCGCCTTGATGTCAGCCAGTTGATCGATCGTGTCAACTCCGCCGATACCGAGATGATCTCCAGTGACGTTGGTGACGACCGAGACATCACACCGATCGAAGCCGAGACCGGACCGGACGATCCCGCCACGGGCCGTCTCCAGGACGGCGTGCTCGACAGTCGGGTTCTGCAACACCATCTGGGCACTCTGCGGGCCGCTCATATCCCCTTTGAGGATCTGCGTTCCGTCGATGTAGATGCCATCGGTGGTGGTCAGTCCGACGCGTCTGCCGGACATCTTGACGATGTGGGCGATCATTCGGCAGGTTGTCGTCTTGCCGTTGGTGCCAGTGACCGCAGTAATCGGGATCCGGGATCGCGCACCTTCCGGGAACAATGTATCAAGCACCGGCCGGGCGACGTCCTGCGGGTCGCCTTCAGTCGGATGCGTGTGCATACGGAAGCCGGGTCCGGCGTTCACCTCACAGATCGCACC
>SLFF01000147.1 GCA_007124395.1 Thermomicrobiaceae bacterium
TCAGCGAACAGCTTGTTTCCACCGCTTCTGTAGAAGGCAGCCTGATCTCCCTTGTGGCTATTGTGTGCCTCTGTCGCCACATTCCAGGACAGACGATTGCCCTCGTGCAGATCTCTCCGGGGACCGGACATCATCTAGATCAGCTCCTGTCCTGGTTCCAGATGATCGAGACGCGCCGACCGGTTCATGAGATACAGATCAACCAGCAAGAGGTTCATCATCGCTTCGGCCACTGGAACCACCCGCGGGCAGATCGACGGATCGTGTCGGCCTTCCACCAGGACGATCCGGTCCTGGCCGTGAATATCAGCCGTGCGCTGATCCTGGGCGACCGACGACGTCGGCTTCACGGCCAACCGGGCAATGATCTGTTCTCCATTCGAGATCCCACCCAGCATGCCGCCGGCATGGTTCGAGACCGTGCGCACTCGACCGTTCTCCATGTAGAACTCGTCGTTGTGCTGATGACCCCGCATCTTTACCGCCTGGAAGCCCTCGCCAATCTCGACCCCCTTGATTGCCGGGATGCTGAGCATTGCCTGCCCGATCATCGCATCGAGCTTGTCTGCAGTTGGCTCTCCGAGACCCACCGGGACGTTTTCCGCCCGAACCTCGACGATCCCGCCGACGCTATCGTGCGATTCCTTGGCATCGGTGATTGCCGTGACCATTCTTTCTGCCGCAACTGGATCAGGGCATCGAACCAGATTCTGATCAATCTGCTCCCGATCAAACGTATCCATGGTGATGTTGGCAAGTTCAGACACAAAGGCGTAAACATCAACGCCGATATGCTTCAGCACCTGACGAGCTATCGCCCCGGACGCAACCCGGCCCCACGTTTCGCGAGCACTGGATCGCCCACCACCCCGATGATCCCGGTGACCGTACTTCATCCAGTAGGTGTAATCAGCATGACCCGGACGGAACAGATCACGAATTACATCGTACTTGGTCGAATCAGAATCCTTGTTGTAGGTAATCAACGAAATCGGTGCACCGGTTGTTCGTCCCTCGAAAACTCCGGATAGAATCGTGACTTTGTCGCCTTCGTTTCTCGGCGACGTAACCTTGCTCTGCCCTACCCGGCGGCGGTCGAGATCGTGCTGGATTATCTCTTCGGAGATCTCCAGTCCCGCGGGGCAGCCATCGACGACCGCGCCTAGCGCTGGACCGTGCGATTCTCCCCAGGTCGTAACCCGGAACATTCGACCATAGGTACTCGCCATCAGTTGTCCCCTGTTCGTGTATCGAAATAAACCACTTCAGCCCAGATGGCTGCCATTATCCTGCAGCCAGACCCCGTAAAGGTAGTAATCCTGTTGAGGTTTCCGCTCGAAGCCATAGCGTTCATAAATGAACCGGCTGCGTTCGTTTCGGGCCTGCGTCGAAAGACCGATTCGACCCGCACCGCTCTGCGCCAGGGCGTAGATCGACCAGTCCAGCGACTCCAGACCGATACCCTGTCCCTGGAGCTCAGGGCGAACGGCAATCCGATCGAGATGTCCCCATGCCCGAAATCGGGTGATGCCGACATAGCTGACCAGTCGCCCTTGCGGATCGAAGCCACCGTAGATCTTCACACCCCTGGCTCGCCCGTAGTTAAGGAATTCGCCCTCACTGTTCCACCACAACCAGGGAAACGCCTGATGATCCAGTTCAACGAGCGCTTCCAGATGGTCATCGCGCGCCACGACCATCTCACGAAACGTCAATCGGAAGTTTTCCGGGTCGATGCTTGGAATCGTGGGCAATTCATAAATCAGAATATGCTCGAGAAGATCGTAGCCCGCGCGCTCATACAGTCGCGGGTTTCGCGATTCCTGATGCTCACTGAGAAGCGCCAGTTCCAGGCCCGACTCTCTGGAAGACTCCGCAAAGGCGCGTAGAAGTGATGCGGCTCCCGTCTGGCCGGACAACTCCATCACGGTCGCAACATCCCGGCGATGCCGCCACGGACCTGCGATGAGATACTCGCCGGTCTCCGGAATCCATTGAGAGATTTCTGGGAATTGCGCAACGAGATTGCGGATATCCGGCTTGTCGAATCGGGAGGTCCAGCCCAGTCGCAGGCGATGAGCGTCATCTGCCGTCAGCGGTACAACGGGATGCGTCTGCGTTTCATTTTCGACTTCGAAATCGGCCATTTGCCTTTGCCAAACCCGCGGAAAGCGCCGCATCACTCGTCTATCCATACCGTTTCGAGACCAAGAATACCCATCGGCGTGGTCGTCAGTCCATTGACATGATCGGCCACCAGGGCGTAATCGATCGAATGATACAGCGGCATCACGACAGCGTTCTCCAGAACACGCTCATGGACCTGATCCAGAAGGTCATTTCGCGTCGTCTCGTCCTGTTCGATGGCTGCCTCATCAAGGAGCTGATCGACGTCCGGATCTGACAGATTCACATAGTTGTCCGGGCTTTCTGAATGAAAGAGCGCGCGGATGAACGACACCGGATCTGGGCCATCAGCGACCCAGCTGAGGACAAACATCCCGAGCTGGCGGTTGTCCATATCCGCGATATAGTCCGACCACCGCAACTGGACCACTTCGGTCGTGATCCCTAGCTCTTCCTCAATGAAATACTTGAGGGCGACCGAGACGCTTCCTCCCGAGGAGTAGATCGTAATCGCGTCGACCGACGCGCCGTCCACAAAATCCCGGGCGGCATCTGGATCATGCTGGAAAGGGAATACGCTCTGTCCGGAGTCCCACATACCGGGCGGGAGGACACTCTCGGCCGTCTCCACCCGGCCATCGAACATGATCGATGTCACTTGATCCCGCGGGAATGACTGCATGATCGCCTGACGGAGTTCCGGCTGGTCGAATGGCGGAATCGTTGTGTTGAACATGACGAAACTGGTGCTGTTCATGGAATTTTCGCGGAGTTCGCCCGGAATTGGAGAGCCATCGTACTGAATCCGGTCCAGCACCGAAAGCGGAACTCCAACATAGTCGATCTGTCCGGTTTCATAGAGCTGCATCTGCCCGACTGATTCAGCACCGACTCGCATTTCGACCGTGGTCAGTAGCGGTGGGCTGACGTATCCATCGTGTGCCGTAAGGGTGATGAGGCTTTCCGAGTCCCAATCGGCGAGTTGAAACGGCCCACTTCCATTGGGATCCTGCCACCAATCCCCCTCGATCTCGGCCCGGTCGACGTCAACGATCAGTGTCGACGGATTCGCCATCCGTTCGAGGAAATCAACGACGCCGCGCTCCAGCGAGATCTCCAGCGTTCGCTCATCGATCACGACGATTCCCGGAATGTCATCACGCTCGCCAGCCATTCGTTCCCGGGCACCCTCGATATCATCCAGATAATTCCGTGCCGGAAGCGAATCCCCATCTCCACCGGTGAGCGCAGGGTTCGCGGCTCGCTCCAGCGACGCTTTCACAAGGTCTGCGGTGATCGTCGTACCATCGTGGAATGAGATGCCATCGTGAAGATGGAAACGGTATAGCCGACCATCCGGAGAAATCTCTATCTGATAGGCGAGATCGGGCACCGGCTCGAGCGCGTCATCGAGGCGCACCAGACCGCGGAATACCTGACGGGCAAGAAATGCGGCGCTGGTATCTCGAACCAAAGCGGGGTCAATCGTAGTCGGTGCTTCGGACGATCCCGCGATTCGGAAAACCTGCTGATCGGTGCGCTCTTCGGGAGGATCGCTACGCTCACGCCCGGTAACGACCGTCCAGCCGTCATCATCCTCGGAGAGCTCAGCTTCTGGTGATGGCGTCTCCTCAACGGGCTGCTCCGGGATTGAGGCATCTGCCACCGGCGTCGACTCAGGTGCCGGCGTGACTTCGTCATCGGCAAACGGATTACAGGAACTGAGTATCACCACCGAAGCCAGCATCAACAGCAATGCGATGGGCATCCGGCGAAGTCGTGACGTACTCGTTCCCCGCGGAGTGTGCAATTTCATGATTGTATTGTAGCAACACAGCCCGGCACCAGACGCGATTCAATACCAATCGAAGCAAGGATCGGTTCTCGAATGCAATTGCCGGACGCGCTATACTCGATGACATGAGAGAACGTACACCTTCGCTATCCAACCTGCCAATGACTCGATCCCGCGCTCCGATCTGGGCGTCCGCGCGATGACCGGGGGAAATACCCGCATACGCCGGGACTCAGCCCGCATCGAGCGTCCAGTGTCTGCGCGTCCAGTTCCTGTAAGTGGGTCGAGAACGTTTGCGCCAGCCAGCTGGGCACTGGTAATCATCGTGCTCTTGCTGATCGGTGTCCTGACCTATTACCTGACCTTGACCACCCGTCCCGAAATCTCCAGCATCAGCCCGGCCCCGAACTCATCACAGGCGCCTGGCCTGGTCTCTGTCGAGGTCATGGTCAACTCACAGCGTGGAATCGACTCGGCAACACTGACCGTTGACGAAGAGAACGTATCCCCCAGCATTGAGCAGATAGAAGATTCAACGTGGCGAGTTGCCTACGAAGAGGTGTTCGAGCGAGGCGATCGCCAACTGTCACTTCAGGTCATCGACGAGTCCGGACGAGCTGCTGAACATACCTGGAGCTTTGCGTCAGGCGGTGATCTCATCCAGCCACGGCTCTCGCTGTCAGCACCACCCTCAGATGTCCGGGTCGAACCGGGGCCGAATGGTGTGGTGGTTCGAGCCACAACCTTTGCAGACATCGACGAAGCAACGATCACCTTCGATGGCGAGCCGGCGACCAGTCAGATTACGCAGATCGAGGCAGCAACCGAGTACGCCGATGAAGGTGTCCCGGTCTATGAATGGGAGATCCGTGCCGAGACCCGACTCGAAAGCGGTGATACCGAGGTCGGCATCGAAGTGATCGACGAGTTCGGGGCCGTAGCGGAGCGCACATGGACCATGGCCGTGGCAGTCGGTTCCAACACCGCAAGCGCGCGGTACTTCTCGCAGACGCACCACTACATAGCTGAGCCCTTCCTGTCGTTCTGGGACGAAAACGACGGAGAAACCACGATCGGCCCACCAGTTGGGCCAGCGTTTGCCGAAGAGAACGGTGCCCAGCAACAGTACTTTCGCTATGCACGCCTTGAGCTGAATGATGAGGGTGACGTTCAACGTGGATTGATCGGTCGGGAGATCTTTGGAGATCCGGAGAATCCGCCGGATCGTTCACCCGGTAGCGGTGCCAGGGAGTTCGATGCCACTGGGCACTACATCATCGGGACCATCCAGGATTTCTGGGACGACAACGGTGGGCTGAACACGTTCGGATATCCGATCAGTCAGGAGTTCGAGACTGATACCGGCTACGCACAATACTTTGAGCGTGCGCTGATCGAGGTGATCGTCCTGGGAAGCTACGAACTGGTGGAAATTGCGCCACTCGGCCAGCAGATGTATGAGTCATTGCGACATGAAGGAGATCCAGCAAGTCAATCCGCCGATGACTCATGATCTCCGTCGCACGGGAACATTGCCAGAATCGCTTCGACCGATTCCTCAACCGTCTGCTCTGCAGTGTTCACGTGAACATCAGCAGCCTCGTATGCGTTCTTCAGACGCTGTTGTTGCTTCTTGTAGAGCCAGCCCGGCCAGTGCTCGCCGCGTCGTTCCCGCACTACATCGAGCGTTACATGAAGATAGACAACCGCCTCGGGTGAACGAACCGCCCAGAGCGTGCGAACCTCAGAATGCTCCTGCCCGACAATGTACGCATCGTGTCCGGCTCGCTTCAATTCAGCGGCGATCGTGGTTTTTCCGGAGCCACATCCTCCGACAAGCGCAATCTTCACGTACGCCATCTCCCGGCTCGTGTGATCATCCGCGCAACGGAATCGAGTAGGCGATCCGGCGGATCGGCTGCGAATCGACACCGGGACCGAGCCTCAGCACCAGAACAGTCATATCGTCAGCAGGTCGTCCACCATCCACCTCGACCGCCTGTTCCAGAATATGGTCAGCGATATCCTGTGGAGTGCCCCCACGAGCGAAGCTCTTCTCAACCGCAGCGGGGAGCGAGAAGGTTCCCGGAGCCTTCCGGCTTCCCGCACCA
The DNA here is from genome assembly GCA_007124395.1 of Thermomicrobiaceae bacterium. Taxonomy (GTDB): domain Bacteria; phylum Chloroflexota; class Chloroflexia; order Thermomicrobiales; family Thermomicrobiaceae; genus SLMJ01. The sequence goes on from SLFF01000147.1 coordinate 6,034, forward strand.
GACACGCCGTCGGTGACAATCACTGCCGAGAGGCCATCACTGCAGGGAAACTCCAGAACGCGTGGTCGCGTGTGGTGGTACAGGCCGATGCGCCCGCCGGAGTCATCGACTTCCCTGGCCCGGCCATCCTGCACGAGGACCATTGGAACTTCGCTGTTTCTGGTAAACAGCACTGTCTGCGTCGAGAGATCGACCGAAACGATGTCCAGCGCCGCTGACACTTTCCCGGAACGATGAGCAAACAGGAAATCGTGAGTGGCGCGGGCTGCCGCGCCATCCCGCACGCCCTCATTAAGAAGTCCGACCGCACGACCCGCCACGAGCAGGCTCAGCGACTTGGCACCAGTTCCACTCCCTTGCCCGTCGGCGATCACGGTAGAAAAGCCCCCACGGGGCCGCTCGATGATCTCCACCGTGTCTCCACTCTCTCGAGAGGCGTACTTGTGGGTTTTCGCGACGGCAAGTTCAATCGTCACCGGCACCGGGGCTACTCCTGATCTGTGTCAGACGGCGACATTGCAGTTCTCCCGCCGTAATTCGATTGATAGTACTCCTCGAATGATGCATCTCGTACAGCTCGCCACCAGTCGCTGTTCTCCCGATACCAGTCAACGGTCTGCTTGATTCCCTCATCAAATGTCCAGGAAGGTTCCCAACCCAGCGATCGGAGTTTGTCTGAGGACAGCGCATACCGCCGATCATGCCCGGGGCGATCTGTCACATGCTCGATCAAATCATCGCTCGCACCGAGCAGATCGACGACGGCGCGCGCAACACTGATGTTGGTGCGTTCGTCATCTGACCCCGCGTTATAGATCTCCCCCGACTTACCATGAAGTAATGCGGTGTGAATCGCGCGAGCGTGGTCATCAGCGTGAATCCAGTGCCGCACCTGCAAGCCATCGCCATAGACCGGGATCGTTCTTCCCTCAATCACATTGGTAATCATCAGTGGGATGAACTTCTCAGGGTACTGGTACGGCCCATACGTGTTGGACCCTCTGGTGATCACGACATCTACCCCGTGGCTCTCCGCATAAGCTATCGCCATCATCTCGGCACCCGCCTTACTGGCAGAGTAAGGATTTCGCGGATGGATCAGATCAGTCTCAACCGACTGCCCAGACAGCACCGCGCCGTAGACTTCGTCGGTGCTAACCTGTACGAAACGTACCTCATAGTGCTGTCGAACTGCCTCCAGTAGGACCCAAGTACCATGAACGTTCGTGTGGATGAAGCTGGCCGGATCGATGAGTGATCGATCAACGTGGGTCTCAGCAGCAAAATTCACCACCGCATCGCAGCCCTCGAGTGCCCGGTTCACAGCAGATACGTCGCAGATATCTCCCTCGACAATGGTGACGCGGGGATCATCGGCAATATCCACAAGCGTAAGCTTGCTCCCCGAATATGTGAATTTATCGAGAATTACTAGCTCGCAACTTGTAAGTGAACGCAAGATCATGCGGGCATAGTTACTCCCAATGAATCCAGCCCCACCAGTTACCAGGATCCGCGGATTATCGCTTTTCACAATAGTACGTACCTCTCGAGCGTTGACCGTTCAGTGACACGTCGAAATTCGATGCCGCCGCTTTGCAAGCTCAAGTGTATTACGTGTGTACCGGATTCGGTTGCCCTGACTGTCCTGTAACCCGAAGGTACCATGAGTCGATATTTTTGTACCTCTTCGCAGTGACTATAGTACTTATTAGCTACCCCATGGCTCTTGATATCAAGACCGCCAGAGCTTAGTCTTAGGCTTAGCAAAGGAACGGCGAGCGAAACGCAAACTACCAAATCGTGTTACCGCCTTGCCGCAGTTCAGGAAAACATCGCATATATCGTAGATTGCATGATAGGGCACAGGCAGAAGGGACCAACACCATGAAATGGAAGAACTGGAAGTGGCGCTAGGCTCGTCAGCACATCTCAGCTCAGCATCCTGAACCGACTCGATCAATTGACGCTGAACCAGGCAGAAAGGACTGACCACCATGAAATCGAAGAACTGGA
>SLFF01000394.1 GCA_007124395.1 Thermomicrobiaceae bacterium
GAACAGCGAGACATCGAACCGCTGCTGGAGATCGCCGAATGGCTGGTGGCTCCCGGCGGGCTGCTCTGGCTCGCTGAGCCTCGACGCAAGTCCGCCGAACTGTTCATCGAGCAAGCGCTCCATCGGGGCTGGACAGATCAGGTGGTCGAACGGTCTGGCCCCTGGCCGGAGATGGACGACACCGGCGTCATCGTTCGGATCCATCGATTGCGGCGAATCTAGCCTAGACTTACCGAATCGCGCTGCATCATGCTACCCTGCCGGGATCCGTCAATGTCACAGAGACCGTTCAGGGAGAGGCAAGTCAATGCGAGTCGACGTCCACACACACTTCTATCCATCCGAGTACCTCAAGGCGATCGAGAAGAAGAGCAACCACGCTGAAGTCGTGCATGACGATTCCGGGCAGCTGTTGGTGAAATACGCCGGTGATTACAACGTGGTTGCCGATGCTCACCGGTTTGTCGAGACTCGGCTGCGTGACATGGACACCTACAAGATCGACATGTCGGTGATGTCTCTGACCACTCCGGGCGTCCATGTCGAAGAGCCGGAGTACGGTATCGAGCTGGCTCGGATCGCTAATGACGAATACGCTGATCTGGTGAAGCAGTACCCGGATCGGTTTCAGTTCTTCGCTACGCTGCCGATGCAGGCGCCAGAAGCCGCTGCGAAAGAACTCCAGCGAGCGGTGCGTGATCTCGGTCTGGTCGGCGGAATGATCTTCTCCAATATCAACGGCGATACGCTGGATGACCCGAAGTTCGATCCGGTCTGGGAAGCGGCGGCCGATCTGGGTGTACCGATCGTCGTCCACCCGACAGGTCCGTCCTACAGCGCGGCGATCAACGACCATCGACTGGTGGCCTTGCTTGGATTCGCCTACGACACCACGGCTGCGGCCGCTCGAATGGTGCTGTCTGGTGTGCTGGATCGGTATCCAGATCTGACCCTCATCCAGACGCATCTTGGTGGAGTGCTGCCGATGATGGCAGAGCGCATCGAGCGCGGCTACAACATCTATCCAGAGATCGCCGGCAGACTGCAGCGTTCCCCAATGGAGTATTTCCGGGAGATGTACTACGACACCGTACTCTTCGATCCCGGAGTGACGATGATGGTACTGAAATTCTGCGGCGAAGACCGGATGATGCTGGGCAGCGATCATCCACATCAGGTGGGCGATCTTCGCAAGTGCTCGATCATCATTGATCAGTTGCCCGTCGAGCAGGAAGTCAAGAACAAGATCTTTGCTCGCAATGCGAAGAGTCTGCTGGGACTCAACGTCGGCAAGTAACTCTGCGCGCGCTCAGATCCGAGCGCGCGCAAATCAGATGCTGATCGAGCTACTGCGCGGCAGGGTCGAGGAGTCCGGCTCGCAGGGCGTAGCGCACCAGCTCTGAACGATGGCTGAAGCCGAGCTTGTGCATGATCCGGTGCCGGTAGGTTTCCACGGTCTTTGGCGACAGGAACAGCTGATCGCCGATCTCCTGTGCGGTGAATCCCTCGGCGGTCAGTTTGAGGACTTCCCGCTCGCGTTCGGAGAGCAGTTTCCCGGGATCCAGCTCGATACCGTCATTGGCGCGATCCAGATAGCCCTGCAGTAACATCCGCGTTGCCGCTGGCTCCAGAAAGACTTCTCCCCGGAATACGGTCCGGATTGCGTCGATAAGATCCGTGTGGAGGCTCGCTTTCCGGACATAGCCTGATCCTCCGGCCTCGAGCACAGGCAAGAGATATCGCTCTTCGGCATGGATCGTCAGGATCAGAATGCGAGTGGCAAGCTCGAGCTTGGCGATCTTCCGGGTAGCTTCCAGTCCACCTCCGGGCATGGAGATGTCCATAATGATGATGTCTGGTTGGAGTTGCTCGGCCAGTGCCACAGCTTCATCGCCAGTCGAGGCTTCCCCGACGACGTCGATGTCCTGTTGTGAGTCGAGTAATGCCCGCAATCCGGCGCGAACGATACCGTGATCGTCGGCAAGCATCACCGAGATTGTCTTTACGCTCATCGTGCTCATGGTGCAACCTCCGGGGTGGGTATGTTGGAGTTGATCGAGGCGTGCTCCGGAAGCGGGATCCGCACGGTTACGGTTGTTCCGCGGCCCGGTGCAGCGTCTATCTTGAGTTTACCGTTGAAAAGCGTTGTGCGCTCCTGCATTCCGAAGAGCCCAAGGCCACTTCCATCGCTTCGGTCGACACTCAATGGGTCGAATCCGGCTCCGTGATCCTGAACTCGCGCCCAGACGAATCGTTCATCGCTACCGAGTTCGACGGTGGCCGAGTCGGCATTTGCGTGCTTGGCGACATTCGTCAGCGCTTCCTGAACAATACGATACATGGCGATCTCGATGCCCGATGGGAACCGACGCTTGCTCCCTTCGGTGCGATAGGCGATCGGAATGCCGAACCGCTCGCGGAACTGTGCGGTCAGGCTTTCAACGGAGGCATGCAGGCCGAGATCATCGATGCTGGGAGGGCGGAGTTCGTAGGCCATGTGGCGTACATCTTCCAGCGCTGCTGCGGTCATATCGATGAGCTGTTGCAGGTTGTCTGCATCGAGCTGGGCGGACGTTGCTTCCAGTGTCTTCAGTCGGAGCAACTGGGCGGTTAGCACCTGAGCTGTATCGTCGTGAAGCTCCCGGGCGATCCGCTTTCGTTCTTCTTCCTGGGCACTGACAACCTGCATCGAGAGATTGTGGAGCTGCGCACGGTACCGCTCCACAGTATCGAGCATCCCGTTCATCGTCTGGCTGAGGGCGTCGATGTTTGGATCGCCGAAATCGGGCTTCGAGGCACGCACGCTGAAATTACCCTGCCGGACCTGATCGACCGTGCGCTCCAGTTCGTCCAGCGGCTGAAAGGTCGCCCTGAGCACCATCCAGTTGACGACCACACTCACCAGCGTGCCGATCATGGCGAAGAGCAGGACGAACTCGAGAACCGATTCGACGTTGTCGCCGAAGCGCAGAGTGAGATAGGTGCCAGCGATCGCTCCGACAACGACGATGGAAGAGTTGGCGATGAGGATCTTGTAAAAGATCGAAATGTTCGCCAACCGCTTCAACCAGGCGTGGTGCTTTGGCGATGCGGAAGCCAGATGTTCCATCGCAGTTTCTGGTGTATCTGTCCGGAAATCGGTGCCGGTCAACTAGCGTTTCTTGCCCTTGGAGCGCTTCTTTTTCTTGCGCTTGTTCGCATGCTTCGGCTGCAGCTGGGTTGAAGAGCCCTGCCCGCCGCCGCTGCGTCCGCCACCAGACGTCCCGGGGAGACCACCAGGAAGGCCTTCGGGCATTCCGCCCGGCATTCCGGCGCCACCCATCATTTGCTCGAGATCAGCTTCGCTCATTCCGCCCAGCGGGTTGCCGCCGCCGCCGAGGAGACTGCGCAGTCCGCCTCCACGTTTTTTGCCACCTCCGCCGCCCATCTGTCCCATCTGGGACATCATCTTCTGCATCTGGCGGAACTGATTGAGCATCTGGTTCACCTGATCGGAAGACGTCCCACTGCCGGCGGCGATCCGTTTTCGACGACTCGGCTTGATGATGTCCGGATGGCGTCGCTCGTCTGGCGTCATCGAGTAGATCATCGCTTCGACGTGTTTGTACTGATCATCGGTGATCTGGACATTGCTCTGCCGCATAGCCTGGCCGATTCCGGGAATCATCTCCAGAATCTGGGAGAGTGGGCCCATCTGCTTGAGCTGCTGAAGCTGGCTGAGGAAGTCCTCCAGGTTGAATCGCCCCTCGAGGACTTTCTCCTCGAGCTTGTGGGAGTCTTCTTCGGTCATCTGCTGCTGGGCTCGCTCGACCAGCGAGACGACGTCGCCCATGCCCAGGATTCGCCCGGCAAGGCGGTCTGGATAGAACGGTTCCAGCGCGTCGACGTTCTCGCCGGTACCGATGAACTTGATGGGAACGCCGACCACGGAGCGAATCGACAGCGCCGCACCACCGCGGGCGTCGCCATCCATCTTGGTCAGGATCAGACCGGTCAGATTCAGTCGCTCATGGAACGTCTCGGCAACGCTGACCGCTTCCTGTCCGGTCATTGCGTCGGCAACGAGGAGCGTTTCCGTCGGGCTGATGCGCTCGGTGAGATCCACCAGCTCGGTCATCATGCGTTCATCGATCTGCAATCGTCCGGCCGTATCGACCAGGACCACGGTCGCAGAGCGATCTTTTGCCGCACGAATACCGTTCCAGGCGATCTTGACCGGGTCACCTTCTTCAGGCTCGGAGTAGACCGGCATGTCGATCTGGCGGCCCAGCGTGTGTAGCTGATCGATTGCCGCGGGACGATACACGTCAGCCGCCACCAGCATCGGGCTCTGGCCCTCGTCACGCAGGTGCTTGGCGAGTTTTGCGATGTGTGTCGTCTTACCGGATCCCTGGAGTCCGACCAGCATAATGACGGTCGGTGGCTGGCTGGCCGACTCCAGCGGAACGCGTTCCGAACCAAGGATCTTGATCAGTTCTTCGTTGACGATCGCAATAACCTGCTGCGCAGGAGTAACTGCCTTGAGAACTTCCTCGCCAACCGCACGCTCGCGGACTGCCGAGACAAAGTTGCGGACAACCTTGAAGTTGACGTCGGCTTCGAGCAAGGCCCGACGGACCTCACGCATCGCCTCATCGACGTCCTGCTCGGTGAGCCGGCCCTTGTGGCCCATATTTTCAAAAATGCCGTACAAGCGGTCGCTGAGCGTTTCGAACATCAGCGCGACCTCCTAGTCCTCGTCGTCGTCGCCGAAGAAGAGCCCGTCGACGTAGGTCTCCGGGGTGAACTCGGCCATATCGTCAAATTTCTCGCCGGTCCCGATGTAGCTGATTGGTGTGCCGAGCTCTCGCGCGATGGCGAAGGCAATACCGCCTTTGGCAGTGCCGTCGAGTTTGGCAATCGCGATGTCAGTGATCTCCACGGCCTCGCTGAAGTGGCGAGCCTGCGACAGACCGTTCTGACCGGTCGTTGCATCGATTACCAGCAGAACCTCCTGTGGTGCTGCTTCGACGTGCCGCTGCATGACCCGGCGGATCTTCTTGAGCTCTTCCATCAGATTGTGTTTGGTGTGCAATCGTCCGGCCGTATCAACCAGAAGAATGTCGATGTTGCGGTTGTGCGCGGCCTGCATGCCGTCGAACACGACCGCTCCCGGGTCTGAGTTTGGCTCGTGCGCCATCACTGGAACGCCGAGACGCTCTCCCCAGATCTTGAGCTGATCAATTGCCGCCGCACGGAAGGTATCTCCGGCCACCACCATGACGCTGCGACCCTGTTTCTGGTGGTAACGTGCCAGCTTGGCGATCGTGGTGGTCTTCCCGGTCCCGTTCACGCCGACAACCAGCGTCACGAACGGAACGCCGCGCTGGTAGATCTTGATCTTCCGGTTCTTGGTGGCGTGGTGGAGCAGCGCGATCATCTCGGTTCGCAACGCTTCGCGGGCATCGGTCGGCAGTTTGATGCCTTCCCGCCTAATGCGATCACGGAGATTGTCCAGCAACTCGACGGTGGTTTCGACCCCGAGGTCCGCCTGAATCAGCAAGGATTCAAGATCTTCATAGAGGTCTTCGGTGATTTCACTTCGCTCGAAGAGCTTAACGATATCCTGAAAGATCCCCCGGCGAGCCTTTTTCAGGCCTGCTTCTACCTGTGGATCTGGCTCGGCCTGTCGCTTGAATAACCTGCTGAAAATCACGGGCGTTTTCCTCAACGTTTGGGGCGATTGTAATGAACGCCACCCCGTATCGAGCCACGGGCGTGGCGCCGTTCAAGTATACATGACCACCGCTTTTCCGAGATTCATCCTGACCGCGTCTCGATAGCGGTTGACAGATCAGCGCAGTGGACCGATAGTGCGAGCGGAATCAACCGAGAAACGAGAACAGAATGCAGGCATCGTCGCCAGATCAATACCATCTGACGATCAAGGAGCTCCCCGCCGATGAGCGTCCCAGGGAGAAACTGCGCCTGCGTGGCGCCTCGGCACTGACCAGCGCCGAGCTCCTGGCGATCCTGCTGAATAGCGGTACCCGCGGAGAGACCGTGATCGAGGTTGCCCAGCGATTGCTCGTCGAGCACGATGGGCTGACCGGTCTGGTTCGCGCAGATTTCGAAGAACTTTGCCAGACACGGGGCCTGGGCGAGGCCAAGGTGTCACGTCTCCTGGCGACGATGGAGCTGGCCCGACGGATCAGTGCGGCCCAGCCTCAGGATCGCCCGCAGATCAAATCACCGGAGGACATCTATCTGTTGCTGGGTAGCGAGATGGCGGTGCTCGAGCAGGAGCAGCTTCGGGTAGTGTTGCTGGACACAAAGAACCGGGTTAGTCGAATTGTCACTGTGTATCAGGGGAGCGTGAATTCGGCACAGGTGCGGGTTGCCGAGCTCTTTCGTGACGCGGTTCGTGCCACGGCCCCGGCGATCATGCTGGTTCACAATCACCCGTCTGGTGATCCGGAGCCGTCACGGGCAGATGCGCTGGTCACCCGTGACGCGGTGCAGGCCGGCGAGCTGCTCGGAATCGAAGTGATTGACCACATCGTGATCGGCGATGGCCGCTTCCAGTCGCTCCGTCGCGCAGGGATGGGCTTCTCGTAGCCGGTTCCGGACAGCAGTTTCGGACCGGGGGAGCCATTACGTTCCTGCTATTGACGGGAACGGGTCACAACGTCATACTCGCCCGACACGTTATCGACGCGGTTCATGTTCCGCTATCCTGCGAAAACCTGTGCGCGATGTTTCGCGGATAGCGGAATCGGCGTTTGATGATGAAGTTCGTTTCTCGCATTCTGTGAAGAGGGAAGGGGTCGTGATGAGTGGTGGGCAAGGACCGGGCGGACCGCCGCCGGGATACGGGGCACCGCCCCCGGGTCAAGGACCAGGTCAAGGGCCGGGACCAGGCCCAGAGCAAGGACCGGGACCAGGCCAGCGGCCGGGACCGGGTCAGGGACAGGGACCAGGTCGGGGGCCAGGGCCGGGCGGTGGAGGATTCGACGGGGTACGACCTCAGGCTGACAACGACAAGTTGATCAGCGCACTCTGCTATATCTTCGTCTTTCTGGTGCCGATAATCGTTCTGGTGACTGACATGAAGAACAGTCGGTTTACCAAGATCCACGCTTATCAAGGACTGGTGTTCGGTGGTATGGCGGTCGGGTACTGGATACTGTTCTGTGTTTGTACGTTTATCGTCGGGGCCGCGCTCGGTGGTGGGTTTATCGCTGCTGCTGTGCAGTGCGTCCTCTGGGTGTTTGCCTTCGTTCCGACAGCACTTGGGCTGTACTTCGCATACCTGGTGTACACGAAGGAACAGGTTGTTCTGCCGTTCGTGACCGATGCGACGCGAGGTGTCTTCAAGGACCTCTAAATCAGGATACGCAAATCCTGAGTGGTAAGAAGCGGTTGGCATTGGCCAGCCGCTTCTTCTTGTCTAAATCGACTGATCCGCGGATGAAGACGGCCCCATCACGCTGATGGGGCCGCAGTCGTTGACAGGAATCCGGACTGGTGAAACTAGTACTCCGGCGTTAGCCAGCCTCGATCGATGAGGATCTCTCGGGCCAGGTGGCCCAGCAGCACCTCGTACTCGGTGCCAGCGTGCTTCGGATGCCACTCGAACCGGTTTCGTTCGAAGTACTGGACGATGTAGGTATGGCCGTCAGTCTTGCTGACCTCTTCGAACTCTTCCGAGATCGGGAAGCCGTAGATCGGCAATCCGCCGTTGTCCCACCAGTAGTCGCGGAAGACGCCACGCAGTGTGTGGCCGGTCTCCATATACCAGTCGACGGCGTCGGTATCCGGTGGCTCGGCCACCCGGTCGAACGCGGTCTCCCGCATTCTGTCCCGGGTTCGCTCGGTACCGAGAAGCCCAAGGAGCACTTCATACTCGGTGCCTTCGAACTCCGGATGATGCTCGAACCGGGCACGCTCGAAATACTGAGTGAGGTACGTATCGCCGTCAGTTTCGGACAGCTCCATGATCGCTTCTGTCAGGGGATAGCCGAATCGCCGGAGACC
>SLFF01000012.1 GCA_007124395.1 Thermomicrobiaceae bacterium
CAGCCGCCCAACAGTTCGGACGGTATGGACCGGGTCTGTCTCGCGAGTTGGAACGCTGTACCCAGCCATGTTGTACTCTCCTTGCCCCAGTTTACTCAGTCAGGAATCGGAATCGATGATGCCATCGTCCCGGAGCATCTGTAACAGATCATCTTCTGTCAAAAGCGACACGTCAAGCTCTCGTGCTCGATCTGCCTTGCTTCCCGGATCGGCTCCGGCGGCGACATAGTCAGTCTTCCGCGAAACAGAGCTCGTCACTTGCGCACCAGCGCGCTCCAGGAGCTCCTGTGCTTCGGATCGAGTAAGCGACTCCATTCGTCCTGTCAGGACGACAGTCTTCCCGGATAGCTTACCATCGGCTGCGGCGGATTCGACGGTACCTTCATCCATCCGCAAGCCCATTTTTTCGAGTCGATCGATCAGATCCCGGTTCTTTGGCTCCTGCACGAAATCGAAGACAGCCTCAGCGACAACCGTTCCGATTCCGGGGATCGCCTCGAAATCTTCCCTCGTCGCATCGAGGAACCGCTGCATTATGCGGAAGTGGTGTGCCAGCGATCGTGCATTGCGCTCACCGATGTGCCGGATTCCAAGTGCGTTGATCAGCTTGGACAGCGGTTGCTCTTTGCTGGCCTCGATCGACTGCTGCAGGTTTTCGATTCGTTTGGGCCCGAATCCTTCGAGTTCGGAGACCTTCTCCCAGTCGAGCTGGTAGATGTCTGAAAAATCCTGGATCAGACCGAGATCGACGAACAGGACCGCGAGCTTCGACCCGAATCCCTCGATATCCATTGATCCACGGGATACAAAGTGCCGAATCTGCTCACGCAATCGTGCCGGGCAGGAGGCGTTGACGCATGCCCGAGCGACTTCGCCCTCGAGCCGGACCGCCTGCGCTCCGCAGACCGGGCATGAGTCCGGCATTGAGAATTCGCGCTCGGATCCGTCTCGCTTTTCTGTAATCACGGAGACGACCTTGGGAATGACGTCACCAGCGCGTTCGACCACGACCGTATCGCCGATCATCACGCCCAGCCGGTCGATCTCGTCTTCATTGTGAAGCGTGGCCCGGCGGACTGTTACCCCGCCGATCTCGACCGCTTCCAGAATCGCGACGGGGTTGAGGCTTCCGGTTCGCCCGACATTTATCTCGATGTTCTCGATCTTCGTGGTCTTCTGTATGGCGGGAAACTTGTAGGCGGTTGCCCAGCGTGGTTCTCGCGAGACTGCGCCGAGTTCATTCTGCAGGTTGATGTCGTTGAGCTTGATGACAACACCATCGATTTCATAGTTGAGATCGATCCGTGCCTGCAGCCATGATTCGCATTGCTCCCAGATCTCATCGGTCGTGGTGCAGACCTTTGCGTTGTCCGTCACTGCGAAGCCGAGATCTCTGAGCAGAGCGATCTGTTCACTGTGGTATTGCGGAACGTCTCCCTCGGCCAGGCCAACGCCATAGGCGTAGAGCCGGAGTGGGCGCTCGGCGGTGAGTTTTGAATCGAGTTGGCGAAGTGAACCAGCTGCGGCGTTGCGTGGATTGGCGAAGAGCGTTTCACCGGCATCTGAGCGGTGCTGATTCAGTTGATCGAATTCGCTGCGGCGCATGTAGATCTCACCTCGTACTTCCAGCACTGGCGGAATTGTAGTGCCTTTCACCGCTGGAGAGATCTGCAATGGAACGTTTCGAATGGTCTTGATGTTGGACGTGACATCTTCGCCGGTCACGCCGTCGCCACGGGTAGCTCCGCGTTCGAGTCTGCCATCACGGTAGATGATCGAAACCGCGCTGCCGTCGATCTTCGGTTCGGTGACAAACTCGAGTTGTTCGGAGCCGGCCAGTCGGTAGACCCGGGCGACCCACTCAGTCAGCTCGTCATAGTTGTAGACATTGCTGAGGCTCAGCATCGGAATCTCGTGGCGGATCGTACCGAACGCCGTCGAGGGCTCCGCTCCGACTCGCTGGGTCGGTGATTCCGGCGTCACCAGATCCGGGTGATCCTGCTCGATCTGACGTAACTCGTTCATGAGTTCGTCGTACTCGGCGTCACTCACCGTCGGGGTATCAAGCACATAGTATTCGTAGTTGTAGCGATGCAGAAGTTCCCGAAGTTCATCAACCCGGGCACTCACGTCAACCTCTGCCATGCGGGCGCTCCCTTTCGGTGAGTGAGGTGTGGGGACTGGCTCTGTTCGGTAAACCGGCGCAAAATCGGCCGGATTATAGCATAGCTTGTTCGTACATCTGTTCTAGCATATACTCGCCTGAATTGACAGTAAGTCATGGAGGGTTTCGTGTCCAGCGCGCCGGAGACTTCTACCAGATACGACAAACTACTCGACCGGGCGTGTGAATTCATTAGCGCCAACGGCAACGCTGTCCATGAGGATCTGCTCATCCGGCATGTATTCGGTTCCAGTGGTCGCCCAGACCTGTGGAGATCGCTGCTCCGCCAGATCCTGGGAGAAGCGCCCGAGCTGGGCTTACGTGGTGACGGATACTGGACCGTCAGCCGATCGCGCGCTGAATCGGACGACACTCCAGGCCTGATCGACGGCTCCTTCACCGTCATCGACGTCGAAACCACCGGGCTGAAGCCGCTGAACCATCGGGTAATCGAGTTCGGTGCTGTTCGCTTCGAAGGTGGCAAACAGACCGGCACGCTGAGCCTGCTGATTCAGCCGGAGCGGAAGGTGCCGCAGTACGTCCGAAAGCTGACCGGTATCGACGACCAACTCCTTTCCGACGCGCCTCTCTTCGGAGATGTGGTTCAGGAGATCCTTGAATTCATCGAAGACACGATGCTGATCGGCTACAACGTTGGCTTCGATGTCTCGTTTCTGAACGCCGAGCTCGACCGAATCGGGCACCAGACATTGCTGAATCAGACGATCGACCTCCTGCCCGTCGCGGGAGCTTTGATGCCGGCGACGCGCTCTCGAGGTTTGACCACGCTGGCAAAGGAGCTGAACGTTGCTTCTACCGGAGCTCATCGAGCCCTGGACGATGCGCTAACCACCGCTGGAGTGCTGAAGGGCCTGATTCCGTGGATTCGAGCGGCCGGCATCACCTCGCTGCATCAACTGGATGGGTTTCGCTCAGCCAGGCGTGAAGAGCGCGATAGCAGTGGCCCATTCGCCAGAGGCCGCTCTTTGCTCGACCCGGAGCACGCGTCATCAGCCCCGTCGACTCCCGGCGTGTACATCATGCGTGGCCAGAAAAATCGTGTCCTGTACATTGGCAAGGCGAAGGATCTGCGGGCACGGATCCGCTCCTATTACTCTCAACCACTGGGCTACACCCGGAAGATGGACGGGTTGCTGCAATCGATAAAGGCGATCGAGACGGTCGAGACTGGCTCCGAGCTGGCTGCCTTGCTGCTGGAGCAACAGCTGATCGCACGCTATCGCCCACAGTTCAATCGGCAAATGCGCACCTCGGACAACTATCCCTATATCCGGATCGATATGAGCAATCCGTGGCCCCGTGTAAACATGGTCAAGGAAGCGAAAGACGATTCCGCCCGCTACTACGGGCCGTATCGAAGCTCTCGAGCGGCACGGGCGACCGTTGATGCGCTGAATGACATCTTTCCGCTCCGCAGTTGCTCCCGGAGTTTCAAGAATTCCCGCAGTTACGGCTCACCGTGTACGGAGCTCGATTTCGGGCGTTGTCTCGGTCCCTGTGTTGGTCAGGCCGATCGGGATGAATACTTCAGCTACCTGCGAGAGATCATCGCCTTCCTCGAGGGCGATGTTGAGCCAGTCATGGAGCGGTTGCACGCTCAACTGGAGCGAACTGCGGAGCGACTCGACTTCGAAAAGGCGACCCGCGTTCGGAACCGGATCGACCGGGTGACCGAACTCTCTCAATCTCAGGAAGTGCTGAGCCTGGCCGTGAATCAGGGGGATCTGGTGGTCGTTCTGCCGGCGGTCGATCCGGAGTGCCGGGAGATCATGCTGACCCGTTTCGGGCGCACCTGGTCCCGGCGAATCTTTGATCAGGGTGAACCGTCAGAGGAGATCGCCGCAGACCTCGAGCGATCGTGGGAACGAGCCCGGGAGCTTGCGTCGATGACGATCCTGCAGCGTGAGCTCGATTCAGTGCAGATCCTCACCCGCTGGGTTCGAAAGAACTGGGATCATCCATCGATCATGCCGGTTCCGGATGAACCGGTGGACTGGTCCGATGTGGTGGAACATGCCAGAACGGTGCCGCTCATCGAGTAAAATCCAGCCCGTTGGAAGAAGTGTCCGCCTCCGGAGCTGGTAGTGTAGGCATTGCCCTGCTTTGTGTGGCCATGTGTGTTGCAGAACACGAGGGTTGGACAGCTATGGTGAGGTTTGGACACGACGGGTGGCTCGGCGAGCTCGCCTACGATCTGACATATGAGTCGATTGTCAACGTAGCGGTCGCTGCCGGGATCACCATGACTCGCGATAGCCGCAATCATGGACCACTGATCATCGCCCACGATCGACGATTTCTCGGCGATGAGTTCTCCCGGGCGATTAGCCGGGAGCTGGCGTCGCTCGGCGTCGAGATTATTCGACTCACCGAGCCGTTTCCAGCTCCGGTGTTCTCCTCAGCAATCACGCAAACCGACGCCGTTGGTGGAATCATGGTCAGTGGCGGACAGGCCCCGATCACCAGGAACGGCCTGCTGCTGCGAGGCCCTGATGGCGGGGCGCTACCCCGATGGATGCTCGATCAGATCTCTGACGTCTCGCAATCAGGATTGCCGGTCTCCCGAGTTGGTCCGACGGCACGGGTGCGAACCTGGGACCCACTCGAGCGCTACCTCGATGTTCTGGAATCCCGATTCCCGCTGTCGGCAATTCGGAACGCTGGGATTACCGTGGCGGTCGATTGTCTGTGGGGGACCGGGAGCGGGATTCTGCCTTTGGTCGTCGATGGTGATGGAAGTCGGACGATCGAGTTCAGAACCGCCCACAATCCATTGTTTCCGGAGCTGTCGTCGCTGACTCCGGATGTTTCGAATCTTGAACGGTTGCAGAAAATCGTGAGAACGGGCGATGCCGCGATAGGGATCGGGTTGTCAGCCGACGGATGCAATGCAGCGATCCTCGATGAACGAGGCATCGTGCTGCAGCCCGGCATGGTGTCGGCTCTCACGGCCTGGCACCGATTCCACCATCGCAAGCAGGCCGGGACCATTGCTCGTTCCATCGGCGCCTCCACCAGCATTGATGCAATCACCCGGCGGACCGGTGTGATGCTGCACGAGTTGCCGTATGGCTACACCGCGGTGTGTGAGACGCTACGCGAGACATCACCGGAGCTAGCCTGGGATGAATCGGGCGGTCTGATCATCCCGAACATTGGTATGGAACGCGACGGTATCGCCCAGAGCCTCTGTATCCTGTCGCTGATGATCGATACAGAGGCAGAGCTCTCCGATCTTGTGGCTGAAGTTCACCACGTGACAGGCCCGCGGGTGCTTCTCCGGTCCCGAATCGATCTGGCGGTCGACCAGAGTGACCTTGCCCGTGTCAGAATTGAGCGGGAGTCATGGCCGGATCAGGTTGCCGGGCTTCCGGTTCTGGAACAGTACCTGACTGATGGGGTATCGCTGGAACTCGGAGAGCGAGCCTGGTTGTTGATACGCTACGATGAGATCGAAGGGGCGCTGTACATCATCGCCGAAGCAGAATCGGACGAACGGGCGAGTGCGATCCTGGAAGCCGGCCGCTTCATGATGTTGCTCTAGGGGGAACGAAGCGAGTTGAGAATCAGAATCGATCTGGAAGGGGCGTTGTTCGGGTGGATGAGTTGACGATGGCACAGGTAGAGGAACAGATCCGCGGTTGCACAATGTGTGACCTCAGTCGAACACGCACGAACGCCGTTCCGGGTGAGGGGAATCGATCTGCGAACGTCATGTTTATCGGGGAAGCGCCGGGATTCCACGAAGATCGTAATGGTGAGCCGTTCGTTGGCGCCGCCGGTCAGTTTCTCAACGAGCTGCTCGAATCGATCGATCTCGATCGATCAACCGTCTACATAACCAACGTCGTCAAGTGCCGTCCACCGGGGAATCGTGATCCGCTACCAGACGAACTCGCTGCCTGCGCGCACTACATCGATCGACAGATCGAGCTCATCGACCCCAAAGTCGTGGTGACGCTGGGCCGTTTCTCGATGTCCCGCTGGTTTCCGAAAGAGCGAATTTCGCGGATACATGGCACTCCAAAGCGATTCGGCAACATCACGGTCGTCCCGATGTACCACCCGGCGGCCGCACTGCACCAGGGCTCGTTGCGGGCAACCATCGAAGCCGATATGAAGAAGCTTCCCCAGATCCTGGCGCAGATGGAAGCCGAGGAGAACGAGCAGGAAGACCCCGACGCTGAGCAGATGAAGCTGTTCTGAAGTTATTCGCATTGACCCCGAGTCATCTGTTATCATGTGTCCGTACACTATGAATGTACGGAGGGGTAAATGGCAGCTCGGGCGACTCAGGCGAAGCGAACGTCGCAGAAAACAAGCAAAAAGTCACAGAGTTCCGGGACGTCCGCGACGTCCACGCTCAGTGCTACCGGTCGTCGGGTCACAGGCTGGTTCGGTGGTGTCGAAACTCCGGATGCAGTGCGCCGTGAAGTCGCCGCAGTTCTGGCGATTACCGGGATGGCACTGATCATTCTTGCACTCTACGTTCCGGGCACGGGCTCCGCACTGGAGATACTCGGTTCCGGTCTGCGGTCGCTCTTTGGTCAGGCTTCGTTTCTCGTGCCGCTGGCCTGTATCTGGCTGGCCGGTGAGGCGCTGTTCAGCACCAGTGAAGGGGCCAGACGTCGCCGCACCATTGGGTTCGTCCTCGCATCGATCTCAGTTGTTTCGTTCTTCCACATGATTGGTGCGCCAAACGGCTATCTTGGAGGCGGGCACTTCGGCGCCGGTTTTGCCGAGATGGTCAAGCTGATCGTTGGCGAGATTGGTACCGGGATCATCATGATGAGCGTCGGTATTGTCGGTCTGTACTATCTCACCGGGGTCGACGCGATCGGGGCCGCGAAAGCCTGGCGTGAGCGCCGAGCAGCAGCCCGTGCGGCACGTGAGGCCCAGGCAGCGCATACCCCGATCGAGGCGAAGAGTCGCCCTGCTAGCCCAAAGAAGCTCAAATCTGGTTCTGAGGCCCCACTCAGCGGCGATGTCATCCAACAGGAAGAACCAGCCAGCAAACCGGTCATCAATGTTCCAAAAGCGGCGAAGGCACGAAAGCCAGCCAAAGTTGGTTCGAAGAAGGATGGAACCGCCGAAGATCTCGATGGCACCGAGATTCCGGCAGGCCCGAAACCGTTGCCGGATATCGAACAACTGGCGCTCTACGAGGGCGGCACCCCGGATCAATCCGAGCTCCAGAGTAAAGCGGAGCTCATCGAAGAGACGCTGGAAAATTTCAAGGTCAGCGCATCGGTTCGGGAAGTACATCCGGGACCGGCGGTAACCCTCTTCACGCTGAAACCGGGTCCTGGCGTCAAGGTTCGCAAGATTACTGAGCTTCAGAATGACCTGGCACTGGCTCTCGCCGCTCCGTCGATCCGGATCGAAGCCCCCGTTCCGGGAATGGCGCGTGTCGGCGTGGAGATCCCGAACGAAACCGTCCATACGGTTGGACTTCGTGAGACGATCGAATCGAGCGACTTCCTGAACGCCAAAGCGAAACTCCCGCTGGCTCTGGGTCGCGATGTCAACGGCAGTTATCGGGTGTCAGACCTCACGAAGATGCCGCACCTGCTGATCGCTGGCTCCACCGGGTCGGGTAAGTCGGTCTGTATCAACGGAATCATCGCTACGTTCCTGGCCACTAATCCGCCAGAGGACCTGCAGATGGTGATGATCGACCCGAAGATGGTGGAGCTTGTCGGATTCAACGGCGTGCCGCATCTCAAGGGGCCTGTGGTCACCGAGATGGACAAGGTTGTCTCGGCGCTGAAGATGGTGCTGCGAGAGATGGAAGATCGCTACCAGCG
>SLFF01000159.1 GCA_007124395.1 Thermomicrobiaceae bacterium
GACCAGATCCAGCTCTTCGAGCAGGCCACCGGCGATCCTCAAATGCTCGACTGGCAGGAGATGACACTCACTGCAGGGGATACCGGCCTCAACGGCTTCCCACATTTCATGATCAAGGAAATCAGTGAGCAACCGGACGTACTGCGAAGACTGGTCACGGACGGTATCGAACCGGTGCGGGGTCTGGCTGAGCTGATTCGAGAGTCGTACGGGACGTTCCTGGTTGGCAGCGGTACTTCGAGTTACGCCGCTTTGACCGGCTCCTATCTCTTTTCGCGAATCGCCCGGCGACATGTCAACTTCACCGTCGGCTCAGAGTTCAAGTATCAGGAACATTTTCTGACCGAGCGCAGCCTGGTGGTGGCGTTGTCACAGAGTGGCGAAACCGCGGACGTCATCGAAGCGGTGATGGCTGCCAAAGAACGAGGGGCGACGATCGCCGCGCTGGTGAATGTGCCCGGATCGACGCTGGATCGCATGGCCGACTACTCCGTTCACCTGAACGCAGGCCCGGAACAGTGCGTACTCTCAACCAAAGCGTATGTTGCCAAGGTGGCCGTATTGTTGCTGGCAGCGCACATTCTGAACGGTAGCGAACACGCCGGTCGAGAGATCATCTGGCAATCGGTCGACGGAATCGAGCAATTGCTGTCCCCGATCGCAAATGACAATCTCCTCGCCGTCTCGAGAAGCATCGTGGATCACGATCACTGCTACATTATCGGCCGTGGTCTCTCCTACCCGACGGCCCTCGAATCGGCACTGAAGATCAAGGAAGTCAGCTACATTCACGCCGAAGGTTTTGCCGGAGGCGAACTGAAGCATGGCGTTATTGCGCTCATCGACAAGGGCACGCCAGCGATCGTCTTTTCGCCGCTGGATGAGACGCGGGACGACATTCTCTCCGGGGCGATGGAGATGAAGAGCCGTGGCGCATTGATCATCGGCGTCTCCCCGGAGAACGACGAAGTGTTCGATCTGCACGTGCCGGTAGCGGACGTTGGAGATGGCTCACCGATCGTCAATGTCGTTCCGGCGCAGTTGCTCGGATACCAGCTGGCATTGATGCGGAACCTGGATCCTGACAAGCCACGCAATCTGGCGAAGAGCGTTACGGTCAAGTAGATGCAACTCGTCGATACTCATTGTCATATCGATCTGGATGCGTTCGATGACGACCGGGAAGCTGCGCTCGATCGGGCCCGTCACGCGGGTGTCGAGCACATGCTGGTTATCGGATTCGAACCCGAGCGATGGAAAGCGGCCCTGGAACTACAGGGCCGTGTCCCGGGCATCGCAGTCGCCGCCGGCCTGCACCCGAATAGCGCCAGCCAGTTCAGCGATGAAATGCTGGACGAGATCGCGACAGTGGCAAAACGGCCTGAAGTCATCGCCATCGGTGAAACCGGTGTCGACTGCTACTGGGACAATGCCCCGCTCGAACTGCAAAAGCAGGCGTTTGCGGCCCAGATCGATCTGGCTCGGCAACTCGACATGCCATTCATCATTCACCAGCGCGATGCAGAGAAGGAAGTGCTCGACGTCCTGCGTCAGTTCTCCGGAACCCATCGCGGGGTATTGCATTGCTTCACTGGTGACTGGCATTATGCGCAGGAAGTTCTCGATCTTGGACTGTATATCGGACTCGGAGGGGCAATAACCTTCAAGTCTCGAACCGACCTCCATGAGGCAGCGGCGAAAATACCGCTGGAGCGGATCGTTCTCGAAACGGACTCGCCGTTCATGGCACCGGTACCGCATCGAGGAAAGCGAAACGAGCCGGCCTACGTCGCGCGTGTCGCGGAGCGTCTGGCTGAACTGCGGGACGCGCCACTCCTCGAGGTTGCGGACACCACGACATGCAACGCAAGCCAGCTGTTTCCAGGACTGATCGACAATGAACAGGCGAACCTGTGACACGAGTTGTACTGGCGTCGCACAACCAGAAAAAGGCACGAGAAATGCGATCGCTACTTCCGGAAGGGTTTGAAGTCGTCACTGCCGACGACGCACAGATTCAACTTCCTGAAGAGACTGGCGAGACATTCGAGGCGAACGCTTTGCTGAAGGCACGAGCTGCAGCGTCGCAGAGCGGGATGCTCAGTGTCGCGGATGATTCCGGACTGGAAATCGACGCTCTCGGCGGCAAACCAGGCGTGCGATCAGCGAGGTTCGCTGAGGATCATGGGCGCTCGGCATCCGACGAGGAAAATAATCGGTTGGTAATCGAGATGCTTTCAGATACAGACGACTCTGCTCGCACCGCCCGGTTCGTATCGGCCATCGCGATCGTCGATCCAGACGGCGAGGAATCGGTCGTCCGCGGGACTGTCGAAGGTCGAATCACCGATGCACCGCGCGGCTCGAACGGTTTTGGCTACGATCCACTGTTCATCCCGAGCGGTGACGAACGAACAATGGCAGAACTCACCGACGACGAAAAGAACGCCATCAGCCACCGGGGCAAAGCGTTCCAGCTCGCCATCCCGCTTATTGTCAGGATGGCCACTCAACATGACATCGAACCGATAAACGATGACTAGCAATCCACGCACGACGCAATCACGAACTGGTTGAAATCTATGAAGACGCATTCCGAATCATCTGTTGAACCGATCCGGCGCCGCGCGCCAGACTTGCCGTCACTTCCGATCGTGGCAATCGCCGGCAGCCGTGGTAAGTCAACCGTTGCCTGGCTACTGAACGAAATACTCGTTGCCCAGCACCTGAAGATCGGCCTCTGGACCACAACTGGTGTCTACAAGAATGGCGACCACCTGGTCGGCGAACTCGGTCCGTGGTCGGACGTTATGGGCAGTCTGGCCAGAGGTGAACTGGACGTGGCAATCCAGGAACTCGAAGACCCGGTAGTGACCGGTGTCGGGCTCCCACAGCATACCTACCCCATTGCCGCGATCTCGTCTCTGTGCGGCAACAACGATGAATGTCTTATCAGTTCGGAGGCCGAACAGGGGGCGCAGGCACAGCATATTGTCGCGCGCGCAGTTCGCCCGGATGGCGTGCTGGTGCTCAACGCGGACGATCAGGCGGTGATGGTGGCAGCAGACGACACGGCTGCCACGGTGTCACTCTTCGGGCTGCATCCAGACAATCCGACGCTTCGTCACCATATCGATGAAGGCGGCTCGGCTGTCTGGCTAGATGGAACGCGCGTGGTGGCCGGGAATTCCTGGGCACCAGAAGTAATCTGCGATGCATCCGAAGCGGCATTCACGCTCGATGGATCACTCACGTTCCAGGTGCAAAACCTGCTCTGCGCCGTGAGCCTGGCCTGGAACATGGGGATCGATCGGGAGGCGATCGCTGAGGGGATCAGATCGTTTGAACCGGACGTCGAGCTGATGCCTGGCAGTTGCAACATCCTCGAGCATGGGGAGGCCACAATCCTCCTCGATTCGGCTCGTCACGTCTGGACGGTGAGATCACTGATCCGGGGTATCCGGGATTCAGCGTTCCACCGGACCGTCGTCGTCACCGACTGTTTCCCACATCTCGACGATGAGCAGACAGTCGAAGTCGGCCGGTTGATCGGACGGGTGGCCGATGTTGTCGTCACCCAGCGTCATGCAACTGACAACCACAGTCTGGACCAGTTCAAACATGGCCTGGCCAATAACGATGTTCCACCGCTCGTCTTCGCCATGCCGAGCGAGATTCACGGTATCGAGCGGGCAGTGCATATGCTGCATCCAAACGATCTCTGCCTTGTTCTGACACAGAACGTGACTGAATCCGTTGCCCGGATTCGTGCACTCTCTCGAATCAGTATCCAGACTGGTCCTCCGGAAATCGAACCAACCGGAGGGTGACGTGCCCTCGCTGCCTTCGTTATCATGCAGACCGTGAAACTGGAGTAATTTCCCGGACTGCATGAAATGAGGCAACTGGTGGTTATCGATTTCCATTCCCACACCTATTGGAGCGACGGCGTGCTCTCCCCTGTTGAACATGCCCGTCGAGCCCTCGTGAACGGCTACACGGCGATCGGAGTGACCGATCACACCGGAGTCGGCAACGTCGATCACCTCATTACCGAACTGAAGCGCGACCGCGACATCGTCGAGCGATACTGGCCAATCAAGGTCATCGTCGGTGTCGAACTCACCCATGTACCAGCCAAGGGCATCGCAGAGGCGGCCAGAGCAGCCCGGAGAGCTGGGGCCGAGATCGTCGTACTGCATGGCGAGACACCGGTAGAACCAGTGGAACCCGGCTCAGACGGCGCCGCGATTGACTGCGGTTATGTCGACTTAATCGGGCACCCGGGCCACATCACCGATGATGAAGTCCGCCGGGCGATCGCCAATGACGTCTATCTGGAGATCTCCGCACGAAGCGGCCACTGCCTCACCAACGGTCATGTCGCCAGGCTCGGTCAGGCCCTTGGCGCCAAATTGGTCGTGGATAGCGATGCACACTCACCGTCCGACCTGTTGACCGACAAGTTCCAGCGTTCGGTGGCACTTGGTGCCGGCATCGAGGAATCGAATCTCGAAAATGTCCTCAGAACCTGGCCAGCGGAACTCCTGCAACGCTGCCTCTCCCGGAGAGAGGGTTCGTGATGACCAACGCTGAAGTCTCAGAGATTCTGAAGCAGTTCGCCGATCTCCTCGACATTAAGGGCGAGAGTGGATTCCGGGTGTCGGCCTATCGGCGCAGTGCCGACACGATCAAACGACTTGATGAGCCGGTTAGCACTCTTGTTGAAGAAGAGCGGCTGACCGACCTCAAGGGCATCGGGAAGGGCCTTGCGGCCAACATCACCGAGATCGTTCGGACCGGGGAGCTTGAGGAAATGACCATCGTCCAGGATGAAGTACCCGCAACGCTGCTGACGATCCTGGCGATTCCCGGCATCGGCCCGAAGTCGGTAGGCCTGTTCTACCGTGAGCTCGGCATCACTAATCTCGAGCAATTGGAGCAGGCGATCGAGTCAGGCCAGCTCATCGAACTCAAAGGGATCGGCAAGAAGCAGGAGTCCCGTATCACAGAGGGTATTTCATTCCTGCGGCAGCGGAGCGGCAAGATGTCCATCGGCACCGCACTCCCAGTTGCCAGACGGCTCTCACATTTGCTCGCCGCTGCGCTGGAAACCCGGGCCGAAATCGCCGGCAGTGTCAGACGTCGTGCCGAAGTTGTCGGGAACATCGATCTGCTAGTCGAGGGCGAGGACCACGACCAGATTGCCTCGGCAGTCGAAACAGCCTGGGACGGCGTAGAAACCATCGAGCAGGAAGAGCACACGACAAACGTGACGGTAAGCCGCATTGGTCACGTGCGCGTGATTTCATCACCCTCGGGGTCGTTCGGTGGAGCACTCGTTAGGACGACCGGTAGCCAGGCTCATGTCGAGGCACTCGAAGTGGATGGGCGCAAGTCGTTCGTCGATGAATCCAGCCTCTACCAATCGGTTGAATGCTCCTGGATTCCCCCAGAACTCCGCGAGAACCGCGGCGAAATCGAGTTGGCCCGTCAGAATTCCCTTCCCGATCTCGTGGAGCTGAACCGGATTCGCGGTGATCTGCACCTTCACTCGGTCTGGAGCGACGGCAGAGCCACGATCCCGGAGCTCGCCAAACGGGCAATCGAGCTCGGCTATGCCTACCTCTCGATTGCCGATCACTCACATGGGCTGGCAATCGCCAACGGATTGGACGCAGAACGCCTGGAGCAGCAGCGACGAGAGATCGAAATCGTCCGAGAGCAATTCCCGGATCTCCACATTCTTTGCGCGTCTGAGGTCGAGGTTCGACGGGATGGGTCGCTCGATTTCCCGGATGATGTGCTGGAACAGCTGGATCTGGTGGTTGCCTCACTGCACAGCGGTCGAAACATGCCCACTGAGGAGATGACATCCCGGATTCTCTCCGCGATCGAGAACCCACACGTGGATATCATCGCTCACCCGACCGGTCGGATCGTCGAGCAACGCCCGGGTGCATCATATGACTGGGATACAGTGTTCGAGGCCGCCGCCAGAACGAAGACTGCACTGGAGATCAATGCCAACCCCGCCCGTCTCGACCTTCCTGAAGATCTGGCCCGCCAGGCAGTCGAGGCTGGCGTACTGATCGCCATCGATTCAGATGCTCACGACCTTCAGGGTCTGGATGTCATGGAGTACGGTGTAGGAATTGCCAGGCGTGGCTGGGTGGAAACAGATTCGGTGGTCAATACCTGGACGCTGGATGCTCTGCTCGAATGGCTAAGCCGATAGCGCCATGCGAGGCGGCGCCTGCTGATGCTCAACCCGCTCTTCGACACGGACGCTGTTCTCACCGAGCAGTTCGGTGAGCGCCAGTTCGACGTCTCGGCACCAGTCGATTCGCAGACTGGAACGAAGCACCACATCGTGCCCATTGTTCGGGAGTTTCAGCATCAGTCGATCTTCTCCAGGGAACTCCTGCAGAACGTTGCGGAGACGGCGCATCAGGTCGACATCGGCGTCAACATCATGGCTTACGGGCAGATTCACCAGCACTTCGTTGAAGCGGATCGGCTCTGGCTCCTCAGGTTCGGAGAGATCGAGCGCGCTAACAGACTGTGACACCAGTTGAAGTGAATCGTTTCGCTTTTCGAGTTTCGCATTCACCCGGATCGGATTATCGATCTCGAGATGTTCCTGCGACTCTTCGTAGGAGTTGGGGAAAAAGACGACCTCGATCGAGCCGGTCATATCTTCCAGCTCGATGATCGCCATCGTCTTGTTCGCCTTCGTCGTGATCTTTCGCACCGAACTCACCAGCCCGATGATATCGATGTGCTGACCTTCGATGTCCTCGGACAACTCAGCAACCTGAACGAAGCCGCCGTCACGTATTCGATCAGCGTAGCCACGCAGCGGGTGGGACGAGAGATAAAGCCCGAGATGTTCCTTTTCCCACTGGAGCATGGTGCTTTCGGGAACCGGAGGTACGTCCGGAATCGTCAACTCCAGCGTCGGCGCGGCATCTCCGAGCGACGCAAACAGATCGGTCTGGCCCCGCTGGGCTGCCTTCTGCCGTGATTGCGCGGCATGAATCGCCTGTTCGAGGACCGAAAGCAGAGCGGCCCGCTCTCCCAGATTGTCGAAGGCGCCAGACTTGATCAGCGATTCAACGGTCCGCTTGTTCACCAGCGACCAGTCAACGGTGTCGCAGAACTCCTGGAACGAGCTGAACTCCTTCGATGGCAGCGTCTCGCGGGCATCGACGATCGCCTGAACCGCCGCCGTGCCGCAGTTCTTGATGATCGACAGTCCAAACCGGATGCCGGTCGCTCCATCGTCGAGCTCTTCAACGTTGAACGTAACACCGCTCTTGTTGATATCCGGCTGAAGAACCGGAAGCCCGAGCTTGCTGCACTCGGCGACCGCCGCGGCGACTCGCTGAGCTGCTCCAGACGGATGGCTCGGCGCCATGCGAAGAACGGCCGACATGTACTCGGCCGGATAGTTCGCCTTGAGATAGGCGGTCTGATAGGAAATGGTGCCATAGCAGACCGCATGCGCCTTGTTGAAGGCGTAACCGGCAAACGGCTCGATCAATCGGAAGATGTTCTCAGCATCTTCCGCGGTGTAGCCCTTCTTCGCCGCGCCCGAGATAAACGTCTGACGCTCGGCGGCCATCTTCTCGGCGATCTTCTTGCCCATCGCCTTGCGCATGATATCGGCTTCACCGAGCGTGTATCCGGCGAACTTCTGAGCGATCAGCAGAACCTGATCCTGATAGACGATGACGCCGAAGGTCTCGTCCAGCACTTCGGCCAGATCCTCGTGCGGGTAGCGGATCGGCTCTTCGCCATGCTTCGCCCGGCAATAGGTCGGGATATGCTGCATCGGGCCGGGCCGATACAGGGCCACCATAGCGGCCAGCTCGGCGATCGTCTCGGGACGCAGTTCCCGGATGTAGCGGCGCATCCCGGCGCTCTCCAACTGGAAAACACCGAACGTCTCACCGTTCGAGAGCATGTCGAACGTC
>SLFF01000488.1 GCA_007124395.1 Thermomicrobiaceae bacterium
AATATGGTTCGAGATCACATCCAGAAATGAAACCGGTTTGCGGGGACTGCACGTAGATTAATATGTCGTGAGGTCTTGATAAAGCAAGCCCACGCACGTGAGGAGGAGAGACGCGGGTGGTGCATTGAACACCCCCGCGTTCTTTTTTGCCCGAAGATCAGTCCCCTCTCCGGGGCAGCCGAACAATCTCCATCCCGTACCAGACATATGCGATGAGGAACATTCCTCGCTGAAACAGGCCGGTGTACTCCGGAAGATTCATCATCGCGAGAGGAATCGCGACCGAGGCGACAAGCGCAAGAGCATCGAGAATCCGCAGGTACCCAGACGTATTTCGTCGCGACACCATTACAACGACAACACCTGTGGCAAAGGCGAATCCCATTCCTGTGGCGGCAATGGAGTGAAGCAGGTCTTCGGTCTGGCTGAATGGAATTCCGGATTCCCAGGGTCGATGAGAGAACACTGCCACCACCACCAGCAGCATTCCGAACGAGGCGTGAGCGGTCCTCGCAACAGGGTTCCAGATCCTCCATGTCATGATGCACAGCAGAACAACGGCAATCCCGAACCACACGAATCCGAGTCGTGCGATCCAGGCGAACTCGACACCCTGAGCGGCCGACTCGCTCGTCGTGTGCGTTACCCAGGAATATGAGTCGGGCATGAAGGCTGGAGCGACCAGGAGCGCGAGAAGAGAGGTTGCCAGCCCTGCGGCCGACGCACCCGTCAGATACTTCGCGGAGAATGCAGCCTTCCGCAGGTTCAACTCGACCTCCCTGGATCAGGTCACAGGGTCAACTCGTTCGAGGCCTGCGACCGCTTGAAAGAGCTTCTGGGAGCGATCGGATAGACTCCGCCTCCGTGGAAGCGGTGGTTCGACCAGACGTGATCGCGAGTGTGGCGATTGCAAAGAGAACGGAAAAGGACGTCCACAAGAGCAGCAGTTGAGCTGCAGAAGCATCTGGAGGGGTCAAAACGAATAACGGAGCCGTGTAGGAGGCGTGAAGCAGTTGCCCGAGCAGCAAACTCTCTGTGTGCTGGTAGACCCACACCATTAGTAGACGCAGAACGATCAGTGCGCCGATCCAGAACACGATGAAGTTTGCCGAAAAGAGCACCGCGCCAGAATCGCCGCGACCGGAGAAATCTGCCAGGAAATGCCAGGTACCGTGCAGGAATCCAAGCAGAAGGGAGGTGCCAGCCAGGCCGTAGACCAGGTGCATTCTCGGCGTCGCGAATCCCGTCCAGCCCAGTTCCTCAACGAATGCACCGAACACCAGAATGAAAAACATGATCACGACGAAGGTTTTGTTAGGCTCAGCGAAGAACATCGGTGCGAAATCGGATGAGTACGACCAGAGCACTCCCACAATTAGCGCGCAGGTCACAGGGGCGACCAACAGCGATGCGTACCAGCGGAGGGGTAATCGCCAGCGAAACATTCGCTCCCGGAATGCGCGCAGCCCCGCCTTGCCTTCGAATATCCAGGTAAGCAGAAGACCAGAGACACTGGGACCGCATAGCATGAGAACCCAGACGAGCAGTCCTCCTGACAGCTCCAGGCCGCCTGATCGCAGGCCGTCAACACCGACGATCAAAACTATGCCGGTCCAGGTTATCCCGTAAGCGAGAATGAAGTAGCAGAGGAGCGGATAGCCTCTGATGGTCGAGGAAATCCTGTTCATCTCTAGCTCCTGGTACGAGTCGACCCTTCGTGCTCTGCACAAGTCAGGGTCAGTCAGATCGCGGATCACGCCCAAGAGATGAGGGGACACTCCTCTCTACAGCCATGGTAAGAAGACGAACGCGTCATCTGCGTTGCTTATTGTCCAGTCATGTGTCGAACTTGTATCGGTTCTCCGGGGTTGTCACTGGCCGAACGCTCGGCACGTTCTCGAATGCCGTGCAACATCTTTCGCTCCATGATGAAGTGGACAGGCTCGAGCAGCAGTGCAAGCAGGGCTGCCGGCAATGGACCAGACTCGAAATCAGCACGAAAGTCCGCGATCAGGCGGCAGGATGACGTGTCTATCGGATTCAGCTGAAAGATCCAGACACCGGAGAACGCGTCAGTATCCAACTGAGGCGCATCGGGCGATGCGGATTCCTCAATGCTGACAGTCAGAACGAGAGATTTCCCAGTATCGATCTCTGTCACTCTCCAACCGGCG
This sequence comes from Thermomicrobiaceae bacterium, assembly GCA_007124395.1. GTDB lineage: Bacteria > Chloroflexota > Chloroflexia > Thermomicrobiales > Thermomicrobiaceae > SLMJ01. The sequence continues at coordinate 2,175 of SLFF01000488.1, forward strand.
ACATGGTTTGGTTCAGCAGCGATGAAGTCTCCCAGTGCGAGGGCCTGGAACTCCGGAACGATCCGGTCTGTGCTGTGAATGTCGAGATTGAACAGGTTCTCCAGCCAGTCGTAGCTATAGAAGCCGCCTCTGCCCTGCCCAATCTGTATTAGCCAGCGCCACACCACTTCAGCCGGGGCGTTGATCGTGATTGCACGGCGTGCCTGGTAGTGCGGGGTGGCTGCGGTTGACTCACCGGGAAGCTCTGCACTGACCTCAACGTCGGCTGCACCCCAGTTTCGCATCCATGAGCGCACAACCGTTCCGTAGAGAGCGACTGCAGCAATTACAAGCAGGACTGGGGCAACAGTTCGTCGCAACAACAAGATGAACCTCCGTCTCGAAGATCGGACATCGAATGATCGGCACGCTAACGAGCCTCGATCGACGTTGATCCGATCATAGGAGATGTAGCGCGCTGATTGCGCGATAATGAGGAACGTCTTATGTAGAAATCGTCTCAGTCCCCATCGGAGCAGCTCAAGACAAGGTCGACATTGCCCGATCAGACCTCTACGGCCTGATTGGCGGTGGCAGCCTCGAACCGCTTCTGCATCAGTTTCATGGTCGAGAGCGAAGCTGTCTCATTCCCCGAATCACGCAGGTTTGTTGCTCGCTGCAGCAGGAAATCGGACGGATCGGCATACCAGTTGGAACGACTGACACCCTCAGCGCTTCTGATCAGCACGCCCTGTTGCTCGGGAGCGGCCCGCAACACCGCTTCCGAGCCGGTCACCTCGATCAACAGCTCACCAGCAGACTCGTCTGCTTCCGGCAGCACCGCAGCCACTTCGATCGTGGCGATCGTCTCGTCGGCGAACCGGGCGAGGATAAACCACCCGGCGGTTGCCGACGTGCCCAGATCGGATGTGGTCACGCTCACCCGAGTCAGGGACGAATCGATCAATGAGCAGCAGTACGTCACCAGATCGTCCACGACGTCATCCAGCTCATCGACAAAGTTTGTGGGAATCCGATGCGAGGCGAAGACGCCGTATCGTCGCCCGACAGCTCCGTTGGTTGCATCCTGCTGAAGACGGGCCAGAGTGGGTAGCCCATGAAGCGTGCTCATCAGACGCAAGCGCCCATCAGCGATCGCCTGCTTCAGATCTACATCCAGATCCTTGATCGGCAGCGACACCGTGGGCAGACCGGCATTGAGCGCCGCCTGTGCGAACCCGGCCCGCTCTCCTGCATCAGCCAGAATCACCACCGGGGCTTTGCTGACCAGCGGATCGGCAATCGATCTCCAGAGATAGACCGGATCATCCGGCACAGCCGCTATCGCATGGCGTGCTGCGTTCGTCGCCAGGTCGTTGTCACCGGCAATCGTCAGTGCTGGCTGATTACTCACTGGACGGCTCCATCTCGCTCAAAAACACGGTTCGACCGGTCTTGCTCGATTCGACAGCGGCCAGCGACAACGCCAGCGCCTGCCGGGCATCCCAGGGATCAAGTGGTGGTGGCGCTCCGATCTGGATCGCCCGCACGAACCATCCGATCTCACGGATGTAGGCGTTGTCGATATGCAGCAACTGATCGAAATTCACGGGAAACTGCATGCCGCCCTGGCTCCAGACCGCATAGGGCGATTGATCGGGATCGTCAGCCCGCACGGAACCCTGATCACCGTAGACCTCCAGCATATGGAAGTACGGGTAGCCAGACGGCAGATTGTTGACGATCTCCGCTCCACCGATCACCCCGTTCTTGAAGGTGATCGTGTACGTAAGGAAGTCGGCGACTTCCACTCCCTCGCCAGCAATACGGGATTCCGCCTGAACCGAGAGCGCATCGGCCCCGGCAAACCAGCGTGCCAGATCCATCTCGTGAACGGCGTTGGTCAGCGCAGCGCCCTCTGTGTACTCCGGATCTGAGATCCACGGCCGATCGCCATCAGGGGACCAGTAGCCCGTCGCCAGATCGAGTGCCGAGTACATCGCAATCGGGCGGCGCTCGTTCTCCCGCACGATCTGCACGTTACCGATCCTGCCCTCGGCGACAGCCTGCCAGGCGTTGCGGTATCGATCGGTGAATCGCCGACTGTGGCCGATCATCAGCATCACATCGTTGGCTTTCGCCGCGGCGATCATCCGGTCGGCCTCATCGACCGTGGCAGCCATCGGCTTCTCGCAGAGAATGTGCTTCCCGGCCTCGGCCGCGGCCACGACCTGCTCGCAATGCAGGAACTCCGGGGTGCAGATGTCCACGAAGTCGATATCGTCTCGGTTCAGCAGTTCCCGATAGTCCGAGTACCAGGTCTCCGCGCCATATTTCTTCACGGCAGCCTGTGCAGCTTCGGCACGAATGTCCGCCACGGCAACTAGTTCGATGTCGTGTCCCAGATACTGCATCGCCGGAAGGTGGGCACTGTGGGCGATCGTTCCGGTGCCGATCAGGCCCGCACGCAGTTTCGTCATCAGTCAGTCCTCTCCTGAACTCGTTTCCGGCATCCTATCACCACCCGGGTGGACCGACGCGCCAGGGAAGGGCAGATTGCTACAATCGAACGATGATCGAGCAGCCACCGGCAGACCATTCAGACATTCCACATGATTTACCGGAGATCCAGTCTACACTGCTGGACTGGTATCAGAAGAATGCCCGTGATCTTCCGTGGCGCCACACCAGAGATCCCTACCGGATTCTGGTTTCCGAGGTGATGCTGCAACAGACGCAGGTCGATCGGGTCATCCCGAAATATGCGGCGTTTCTGGATGCCTTTCCCAGCGTCGAGAAACTGGCCAGCGCCGCCACTGCCGACGTCATCCGCCTCTGGTCCGGCCTCGGATACAACCGAAGAGCCGTGAACCTTCAGCGGGCGGCTCGGGCAGTCGTCGAAGAGCACAACGGCGCCTTCCCGTCCGATGTCGAGAGCTTGAAGAAACTGCCGGGTATCGGCCCCTATACTGCCGGGGCAATCGCCTGTTTCGCCTTCGAACAGGATGTCGGCTTTCTCGACACCAATATCCGGCGCCTGCTTCATCGTCTGCTGATCGGCCCGGAAGTGCCGGAAGAAGCGCGCACGACAAGGCAGATGCAGGAAATCGCCGAGCGGATGGTCCCAACCGGCCACGGCTGGGAGTGGGGGCAGACCCTGATCGAGTTCGGGGCACTTCAGTGTACGGCCCGGAAGCCGGCCTGCATCACCTGTCCGCTCCAGCAACATTGCTCCGCGTTCCCGGAGATTCAGTCGATGCTGATCGATCTCCGCAAGTCCGGATTTCGCCGCAAGAAGGAGCAGGCGTTCGAAGGTTCCGACCGGATGTACCGGGGGCGCGTGCTCCGGGCGCTTCAGGAGATCGAAGCCAGCGATACCGGCATCGACCTGCTGAGCATCGGTCCACAGATTCGTGACGATTACGACGCCGGGCACGAAGACTGGCTCCGCAAGCTCATCGATGGACTCTCCCGGGATGGCCTGCTGGAGATCGCCGAACAGCGGACTGACTACGACGCCAATCCTCAGGTGCGCCTTCCCGGCACTGGCGATTCCCCGCCAGACGATACGGAATCGTAACGTTCCCCAATTTATTCGCCCGCGTCTGTTACATCCCGATCTCTAGACTGCAGGTAGAGAGCGGCCATCGTTGATGGCTGGCAGAGGAGTTCGCACAGGAGGGCAGATGATCGCAACACTTCAGGAGAGGGCAGCAGCCCGATCGTCCAATGGTCACCTTCAATCAAATGCCGTTGCACCTGCCATCGAAGTCGAAGAACTGACCCGGCGATTTGGATCATTCGTCGCTGTGGACCACGTATCGTTTACGGTGCCGTCTGGATCGATCTTTGGATTTCTGGGACCGAACGGCGCCGGTAAGACCACCGCCCTGGGCATGATGCTCGGACTGATCCCGACGTCTTCGGGAACCGCACGAATCCTCGGACATGACATTCACACCAATCTGCCTGACGCGCTGGCACGCACCGGCGCAATGGTGGAAAAGCCAGCCCTCTATCCATACATGAGCGGCCGCGACAACCTGCGACTGTGGGCCTATCTCGCCGGAATCGATGATCCAGAGCGCGTCGAGCGTGCCCTGCAGGAAGTCGATCTGACGGCCCGGGCCGATGCGACCTTCGGCAGCTACTCCACCGGCATGAAACAACGGCTTGGCATCGCGACGGCGTTGCTGCGTGATCCCGATCTGGTGATTCTGGACGAGCCGACCAACGGGCTCGATCCAGCTGGGCAGCGAGAGATCCGGGCGCTGATTCGTCGACTCGCCGCATCCGGCCGTACCGTGGTTCTCTCCAGCCATCTGCTCTACGAGGTGCAGGAAGTCTGCACCGACGTCGCCATCATCAACCACGGAAAACTGATCACAACCGGTCGAATGCAGGACGTACTCCACACCCGCGATTCGATCGAGATCCAGGTCGACCGGCCGCTCGATGCTGCCCCGTTCATCGAGCACCTGTCAGATGTCGACCAGGTTCACATCGTCGATGACCTGTTGGTTGTGACCGTGGATACGAGCTTCGCCGGGGCGATCAACCGGAAGCTGATCGAGGCAGGGTTCGAGGTTAGCGGTCTCCGTCCACGCCAGCGTCGACTCGAAGACGAGTTCCTGGCGCTGACCGGGCTACCAGCACAGAACGGAGCATCTGATGACACCGATTAGTCGCATTTTCATCGGTGAGATCTGGAAGCTACTGAAACGGCCAATGACCTGGACACTGGCCATCATTCTGGTCGTCCTGATGGTGCTGATCTACGGAACGCTGATCGGAACGATACTCGCGCCAGACGGCATGGGAGTCGACGTTGAGGTCGATCAGTCGATGGGCACCTCGTTGGAAGAATCCCTGATACTCCCGGACGGCCTGTATATGGGCATCGGCCTCGTACAACTCATGGTGACCGCCCTGATCATCGTCCTCGCGGCCGGCATGGTGGGCAGTGACCTCAGCTGGGGAACGATCCGGACCATGCTGATGATGGGTGCCGGACGGACTCCGATTCTGATCGGCAAGATCCTGGCGCTCGGTGTTCTCGGACTGGCCGGACTGGTGATCGGGATGTTGCTGTCGATTATCGGATCCCTGGTCACGGCCGTTGCGGTGGGCGAGGGAATCCAGTTCTCGTCCTGGGCAACCGCTGGCTTCGTTGGAGAAGCGGGAGTGCTGCTGTTCCGCTCCATGATCGGGATCATGGTCTGGGCAACGATCGCCGCAACAATCACGCTGATGAGCCGATCGCTCGCCGCCGGACTGGGAGCATCGCTGGCTCTGCTGTTCCTTGGTGGACAAATCGGTGGGCTACTTGGGCAGCTTGGAAACGTCGGCGTCTGGATGGGACGCGCACTGCCAAATGCAGGAGTCGACGCGCTGAATCAACTGAACGCAGCGATTCCGCCCAGCTACGCGGCTGGAGACTGGGCCTGGATTCTGGCCAACATTGTCGGATGGCTCGCACTGCTGGCGATCGCCGCAGTCGTTACGTTCCGTCGCATGGACACACTCGCCGCTGGATCCTGATCGATGTCACACATTGCCGTGCGTATTCATCTTCGGTATCGGAGAGTACGCACGGCTTCGTCATTTCTGACCCGACGGACAGGTGTGCGCTCAGGGCTCGACATCTACAATCGCTCCGGGAAGAGGCCCGATCACAGAGTTCACCCAGACGAGGTTGCCAATGAGCACGAGTTCATCACGTTCTGCGCTGGAGTTCGACCAGCTGACGAAACGCTTTGGCGAACACGTTGCCGTCGATGCGATGACGTTTTCCGTACCCCGGGGATCGATTTTCGGCTTTCTCG
>SLFF01000348.1 GCA_007124395.1 Thermomicrobiaceae bacterium
ACGGGCTCGATGATGTCATCGCCTCGGTAGACCCGTTGGAAGAGGACATCCCGGAGACCGAACTGGAAGAAGGCCTCGGAATCTTCGCACTGGAATCCGATCCCTCCAGCTCATCCAGAGTCTTTCTCGGGACGATTCGCGGGCTCTATGTCAGCGAAGACGGCGGACGATCGTGGGGGCGGAGCGCCGAGGTTGATGAGGTCAGGGTGCAGCAACTCGATTTTGCGCTCAGTGGGTCAATTCTCTACGTCACCACGGATGACGGAGTCGTGGTACTGCACAACCCGTAACCACCTCAACCTGAGCGAAACACATCCTCACCCAGCGCCACACCCAGCAGGTCCGCGGCAACGTCTGCCGATTGACCGGTCGGATCGAGATCCGGGTTCAACTCCACCCAGTCGATCGAGCGAATCGGCAACTCACTATCGCGAAGGAGTCGTAGAATCCGGCTCGCCTCACGGTAGGTGAAGCCTCCTCGCACCTGTGTACCTGTACCCGGCATGACCAGCGGGTCGAGGGAATCGACATCGAAACTGACATGAACGGCATCGACATCGGAATCCTCGATGCTTCTGACAACCCGTTCGACCATCACATCGATGCCTGCCTTGTCGACATCTGGCATCGTAATGACGTGGCAATCGTGCTCCCTCAGGTACGATTCTTCCCCCGGATCGAGTAATCGAATGCCGATGAGGCTCACATCTTCCGGGCGAATTTTCGGAGCATCTCCCAGCAATCTGGTCAACCGATCCGGACCGATCCCCAGACAGGCTGAGAGGCTCATCCCATGCAGGCGTCCAGTCGGTGAAACCTCGGGCCAGTTCAAGTCCGCATGCGCATCGATCCAGATTACCGCCAGGCGTTCACACTGCATAGCGGCCCCGGCAACACTGCCGATACTGGCGGAGTGATCTCCCCCGAGTGTCAGCGCGAGCTCTCCACGGCCGATCGACGCTGAGACCGCCTTGCCGAGCAATTCGCACGCTTCAGCAACGGCGTCCAGCTCCAGCGCGGCACCGGGATAGCGACGCATATCCGGCGTTTCCAGTGGTTCAACCGGGATCGCTTGACTCTCCTGCAGCCGACCGAGAATCTCCGTCCGGTCGCGATCGGCGAGACGCGAGCGCAGGGTCGTCTCCACCGCAGCAGCTCCGCGATCGACCCCGGTGGTCATTGCCCCGATGGCGATCGGGATCTGGATTGGACGCACCGGGACCGATGTCAGGCGGTTCTGGCTCCTGGGGATTCCATCCACTACATGACCTCCGGCGCTTCGATACCGATCGCTGCCAGCCCGTTGGCCAGCACCTGTCGGGTGGCATTCACCAAAGCGATTCGGGCCGCTCGAGTTGGTTCCTCGGCCTGGAGCACCGGACATGCCCGGTAGAAGTCATTGAACTTCTTGGCCAGTTCGAAGACATAGGTGGCAATGTAGAGTGGCTTGTACTCCTCAGCCGCCCGTTGAATCTCGCTCGGGAAGATCGCAATCTGCTGAATCAGATCGATCTCCTCAGCCGTGAGGTCCGCAAAGGTCAGCTCGCCAGACGGCATCGCGTCAACCTTCTCCAGAATCCGGCAGGCCCGGGCGTGGGCGTACTGAATGTATGGCGCCGCGTGGCCATCGAATGAGAGCGACTCTTCGACATCGAACACGATCACCCGGTTGTTGTCGCGGGAGAGCATGCTGTACTTCAGACTCCCGATACCGACATCATGGGCAATGTCGTCCTTCTGCGCATCCGGAAGCTCCGGGTTTTTCTCGTCGATGATCTCCCGAGCACGCTCCAGAACTTCCCGCGCAATATCGTCGTAGAGGATCACGTTGCCAGAGCGACTGCTCATGGCGCCCGACGGCAACGTGACCATCTCGTATCCGAGGTGGAAGCATTTTTCGGCCTGCTCGAAGCCCATCAGCTCCATAATCTTGAAGATCTGCTGAAAATAGAGGCCCTGGCGAACGTCGACCACCCAGATCGAACGATCAACGCCGTACTCTTCGAACTTGTGCTTGGTCAGCGCCAGATCCTTGGTCGAATAGAGCGTGGTTCCGTCCGATCGGAGCACCGGCATCGTCCGGTACGTCTCTTTCTCCAAACCGAGCTTCTCATCGATCTTCACCACCGGCAGACCTTCGCTGATCTCGGCGATCTCACGCTCCATCAGATCCTTGACGATCTCCCGGCCCGGCTCCTCGACTTCACTCTCGTAGAACCAGGTGTCGAACGTCACATCGATCTCGTCATAGATCCGGTGGAAGTCCACCATGCTCCACTGCTTCGTGGTTTCCCAGAGGCTGACGAAATCAGGATCCTTTCGCTCCCAGCGCTGGAACTCCGCCTTGATCTCCTCACGCCAGGCGTTGACGTGCGGCCACCAGTCCATCCGGCTGTCGAGCAGATCCCAGCGTTCAATCCACTCTTCATACTGGCTCGGTTGTGGGATCTCGTCCTCGATGGCGTCGTGGCGCTCACGTTCTCCACGGGACATCTCCAGGTTGACGTGCAGTTGCTTGCCGACAATGGGCCAGAATTTCGGAATCGTCCCCTGATCGTAGAACGACTCGTCCTTGATCTCCCGCTTGTTGGCGATCTGTCCCAGCAGATAGGCGACATCCTCGCCCACATCGTGAACCTGGTAGAGCTCTTTGACCATCCGATCGACCATTGCCACGAACGCTGGATCATTGTTGGCGAGTTCGTTGAGCAACGTCAGCACGTCCTGACGGAAGTTCACCCGCTGATCGGACTCGGTGTAGATGTCACCCAGCCAGCGCCCCCGGGCACTGAGCTCCGGCTCTTCGCCCTGATGAAACCGCTCGTAACACCAGAGACACTTGATGACGTGCATCCCGATATCGCCGATATAGTTCGCTTTCTGAACCTCATAGCCAGCCAGATCCATGATTCGGCAGAGCGTGTTCCCCAGCGTTGCATTCCGGAGATGGCCGATATGAAAGGCCTTGTGGGTGTTCGGCTGTGAATACTCCACCATGACCCGGTCAGCCTTCTTCTCGCCCCGGCCATACTCCGATGCCTGATCGCCGATCGTCCCAACCACGCGGTTGGCAAAGCGCTGGGTATCGAATTCGATGTTGATGTAGCCGTTGCTCGCCTCAGCGCTGGCGAAATCGTCGTCGCTCGCAAGCCTCTCAGCGATCTGCTCGGCGATTGATTGCGCCCGCGGGCCAACCAGTTCCTTCATCTTCTTCTTGGCCTGCTTCTTCGAGAGGCCTTCCAGCTCTGGATCACCAGATTCGCTGATTTGTTCGTTGGCAAGCTGATAGCAAATGGATGAAGACGTCCCCCAGGTGCCGGCAAACGGGATCGGCCGCATGGTGAATTCACGCCGGCCAAACCCAAGCCCCTCGAGAACATCATTAATCCGGCCGGCGGCTCGTTCCTGTTCGCGCTGCAACATGCGTCGTCACCTCGTTCGTCACTAGAACCTGTCTGAAATCAATTGGCGGATTCGCTATTCCGCCCAGTCTCGGTAGTTGAATCTACGTCTCGGATGTACTGAAAACGTCCGCCCGCTGAACACCGGCTGCCCGGCGCTCTGCCCAGAATCGCCCGGCACGATACAGGCTCTCGAACGTCCCGGCATCGCTCCAGTGTCCATCGAGCTCGGTCCAGCGAAGCGCTCGATCCCGGATGTACCAGTTGTTAACGTCCGTGATCTCCAGTTCGCCCCGGTCAGACGGGGAAAGCCGCCCGATATAGTCAAACACCCGGTTGTCATAGATGTACAGACCGGTCACCGCATACGAGCTCGGCGGCTGGCTCGGCTTTTCCTGAATCTCGATGATGCTGGATGGATCGTCCGGATCGAACACCGGACAGCCGAACCGCTCCGGATCATGCACCCGTGCAAGGAACAGCAGCGCGCCATCGGTGAACGACTCCACGTCTCCACTAATATCGGCATCAGTGGTGTTGTCACCCAGGATCACGCAGACATCGTCCCCGGCGGCAAACTCGCGACAGAGCGAGAGCGCTTCAGCGATGCCCCCCTCGCTCTCCTGATAGGCGTACTCCAGGTGCCGGATTCCGAGATGGTTGCCATTCTTCAGCACTCTGAGGAAATGGCCGGCATGCGGACCTCCGGTCACGATCATGATGTGATCGATCCCCGCGTTGACCAGTGTGGCAATTGGATAGTAGATCATCGGCTGGTCATAGATCGGCAGCAGGTGCTTGTTGGTAGCGTGGGTCAGTGGATACAACCGGCTACCCAGTCCACCGGCCAGAATAATGCCCTTCATCTCGGAGTGCTCCTGCCTGTCGCGCGATGCGTGCTGCTCGGCTCGCCTGTCTCCACCAACGGTCCAACGAGACACCGCGGAACCATACCAGAGTCCAGAACCCAGACAAACAGCCGGTTATGTTAAACCGGCTGCATGCAGGCAAATCAACTGGTGGCGATTGATCTGGCGCCTAGAGATCAGTTTCCGGATCAGGTTTGTTCGGACCTCGGCCCCCGGCTTTGAAATCGACGCCACGGGTCACCGTCTTGATCATGGCCCGCAGACCGGCAATGGTGCTATAGGTCGAGATAACCGGCTTGGCAACCTCTTCGCTCACGAAGTTGGTTGTTCCATGTACGCGATGTGCCGTTGACGTGAGTTCTTCGAGGAGCGGAATGATCTTGTCCTTGATCATCAGGGCCAGCCAGACAGCTACGCCAACCAGCGCCGCCATCAGCATTATCCAGAGGACAACCCCGATCGTAATGAAGACGAGGGAAATGTCTCGCAACCGCTCCAGTGGAGCCTGATGAGAGCCGCCAAGCAGGTACAGACCGACGATCAAACCGATCAGCAGTACGGCTACCCCGCCGGCAATGACATAGAGCCACCCTTGTCGCATGCCTTATCCCTTTCCGCGTGTCCGCGTGCGCGCTGGTTTCGATCATGTCCATATCGCCGACTCTTGCAGGATTCAGGCCGAGGCGTGTTCTTCGCGGCTCACAAGCCGTCGCGCACGGCGCCGGGTGCTCGAACTCTCCGGCTGCAGCGGTGCGGTGAAGAACCAGCATAGCCCCAGCATCGCCAGCCCCCCGAGCGATGACATCAGCACCGCTACATTGCCAACCTGAAAGTAGGCAGTTCCCATGAATACCGATATCACCTGACCCGCAAACACACCGACAATCGCGGAGACGATGAAACACGGCAATTGCCACAGACGCCTGCCGAAAATACTGTGGAACAGAAACCCTAGAGTCAGTGCCAGGATAATTGCAAACAACACTGATGGTGGCACGTCTGAACCATCTCCCCTGAATTCAACAACGATGGAGTGACCGGGCGCTCAACTTATGCGTCCGTATACGCACTCTATCATACGACGCCGGACAAACTTGACCGGCCCAGTGTCTGATCCGGCCACGGCTTCACCTCGTCAGCTGATCAGGCTGCTGACGGCGAGCATCTCGACCGAATCCGGCTCCGACGACTGACCGAATTCGTATTGATGATACTGATAGACGCTCGGTGGTCCGATCGCCACCTGAATCCGCCCAAGACCCGGCTCAGCGATTACTGATGCGAACGTGATGATATCGCTGCCTTCACGATCGTCGTCCGCCCGGCAGATCGAATCCGGTATTGCCACCCGATCTCGCAGAATCTCCCGCATCCGTGCCGGGCTGAGCTGTCCGTGATGTTCCCGGAGCAATGTCTCCATCCGGGCCTGGCGCACCTGTGAATTCCGCAGCTGCCGCCCCGTGGAACGCTCTTCAGCCTGCAATGAATCGGCTGTGTAGTGGTTGGCGTGGGCCAGCAGGTTGTTTACCGGATCGATGCGGGCGTCGTCGGTCGGGGTCGTTTCGAGGTCCGCCGCGGTGCCGGATCGATCCATCATGATCAGGTTCCGTGATGATGCCCGCGGGACCGAGCGAATAGCGGCAATCGCGTCGTCAACGCGTTCGTGCGTGAGGGCCAGCCTGGACAGGAAGTAGCGAGGAAAGCCGACTCGCCAGCCATCGCAGGTGACGAAGTTGGCGAACACGCCCATTCCACGATCGTTGATCCCGATGTATGACATCTGCCCGGCTGGCGTGAGCATCAAAATGGACGGCTGATCATCCGGCACCAGTTCCACCACCACGGAGATGTCTCGATAGAACGCAGGAAGGTCGGCGTTCTGCCCAATCAGCGATTCTCCCGTCGATGTGGCTTCGGATAGCACCGCGAACGATGTGCACTCATCGGCGCCGTCGATCAGGTCTGGCGGAGTCGTAACGCCCAGCTCCGCCCGGAGTTGAAGCAGATAGGCATCGCTGAGGTCGATCCCGGCTCCCTCAGCCAGACCCTGAACCTCTTCATCGAAGAATGGGGCGTGCTCGAGCACCGTCGACCGATACTCAGCCGCAGCGGAGCGCCCCCGGTCTGCGGAAATGTGGTTCTTCTCACGCAAGCGGCCGAGCGCTTTGTCGCGATGCTGACGGATCAGATCCTGACAGGCTTCGCCAAATTGACGGCCGATCTCACGGTGTGTTCCCGTAAATCGGTGGAAAGGGAAGGCATCTCCGGCGGTCATGACTGCTCCTGACACGATGGCGCGACGGCCCGGAATATTGGCAAGACGACGTGACGATGTCCCCATCCTAACCGATCAGGCGAAAGCTGGGCAGTCCGTCCGCAACCGGGGAACTTCGAACCGGAGACCAACGTCATCAAAGTACGTGACACACACCACGCAACCTGATCTCTCAACCCTCTCTGATGCTGCAGTGAAAGGACACGCACGATGAACGCGAGCAGGAACATCTGGAAATTCGGGGCACCGTTGCTTCTTACCATCATCGTTCTGGTGATTGCCCTTGCTGGAACGCTGGCTGGAGAATTCGGCGATAACGATAACGAGGCCGATCCTTCGGACGAATACCAGGTTTCGGACGTAAACATCAATCGGGTCGACGTTCGGCTGGCCGAGAGCCATCCGGTACAGGTCTATGTCGAGATCGCGGGCTACCTGCCGGATCCGTGCTGGAACGCGCAAGAACCTGTCGTTGAACAGGACGGGCAACGATTCGAGATCGAGATCGTGGCCGAGCGAAAAGCTGACGAGGTCTGCCCGCAAGTGATCGAAGATTACGAGACGGTTGTGGAGCTTGGCACGGTGGATCCGGGCGACTATGTGGTCTCCGTCAACGGAGTCGAGCAGGAATTCGAAGTCCACTGATCATGAGTACCCGGCCATCCGACGGATAAACCGGAACGGAATTTCGACCTCGACGATCTTGTCGGGGTCGAATGGCGTCCGGCTGAGCTGAGCCTCGTTCGCCGCTTCGAACTCATCAACGTAGCTCCGCAGGCGCTGAACCTGAGCGGGAGACGGCTCGTCGTCGAACGTCACGAACGCGCTGCTGTAGATACCCTTCGAGTAGTAGACAACATCGCCGTCAGCCAGCTGGGTCATGTTCGCCCGTGATCCGAACATTTCCTGGTTGAGCCCGTCCAGCACAGAAACCATTCCGCTGATGAGCGACTCATCGACGGCGAAGTGGCCGTATGTCACCACCGGGATTCCAGACTGATCGATCACCGCCAGCGCCAGGGCTTCAGCGTCCGGGGCTTCCGTCATCGCGTCTGGTGCTTCAGGAAGCACACCAAGCGCCTGCCCGGCACCTTCGGCCCGGGTCTCCACCCGCGCCATCACCGACCGCAGCCCATCCAGATAGGAAATCAGCTCCTGATTAAACCGATTGTAGCGTGACATGCTGATCGAACCGGTCGAAAGCAGGTGATTGAGATGATCCAGCCGGACCAGCACCGTATCCTGCCGATGTTCCAGCTCCTTAATGATGTCCTGACGACCCCGCTCCTGCTGGGCTACCCGGGACGCGCTCCACATTCGCTCCAGCCGCTGATCACGAATATCCCGAGCTACGCCACGCTCTACGTCGTAAAGTGATGCCC
>SLFF01000143.1 GCA_007124395.1 Thermomicrobiaceae bacterium
CCCTCGACCTTGAACAACGCGTGGAGTGCCGACCGAATCGATCGCATCCGGGCACGGCACTGGATGGCCAGCGAGAAATTTGCAATGCCGAAGACGTGTCCGAGCCGCTCGCGCACCGTATGCCATTGCGACAGGTCATTGAGATCGACAAACGTTCGACTGCTGCGGGACCGGGGATTGGCCACGTCAAGCCCTCGCAAGGCGAACATCAGGTTCTCACGCAGGATCTGCATGAACCAGCGACGATTCAACCCTTTCAGGGCAATCTCATGCACCCGGATTACAATCACCGGCTGCAAGCGTGTTGCGTCGAAATCCACCGCATCCACATCGAACGCGGCCAGATCCTCCTGTGTCGTGGACATCCGTTTCTCCCCCGAAAGGCTCCTGCCCGAGCCAGAACGCTATCTCGCACCCTGTACAAGGGGTTGGTCGTTCACATGACCAATTGACTATTCTATCAGCCGAGGTTGCTTGTCATACTCAAGTTATGCACGTGTTATATCTGGTCCCGATCGAATGTGAGTCTCACCAATGGCCAGAATTCTCGTGGTGGATGACGACAGCTCTATTGCAACCATGCTCATCGATTTCCTGACGATCTCAGGCTTTCAGGCGGCATCGGAACCGGACGGGCTCCGGGCACTTCAGCATGTTGATCTCCGCCAACCTGATCTTGTTCTCCTGGATCTGATGCTCCCGGTTGTCACCGGGGTTGAAGTTGCCAAGCGCTTGCGACAGGATCCATCGAGCCGGCATATCCCGATTCTGGCAATCACGGCACTGGATCAGACAGACGAGTTTGCCGATATTCTGATGGTCGATTCGATCATCAGAAAGCCGATCGATCTTGAGCTTCTGGGCCGCAGAATCACTGAACTACTCAGAACAATCGATGATTCACCAGGTCCGCCATGGATAATCGCCAACGCATTCTGATCGTTCGGCCACACCAGAACATTAAGGCGCCCGGGATGATTCATCATCCCGGGCGTTTTTCGTTGACTGCAGAAACAACCAGACAGAGCCTCTAGTTGGCGCCAATCTCCTTGGCCACCAGCTCCATCACTTCATCGTCCTCCGGGAATCGATCAGACTCCAACTTGGAGAAGACGGTGTTGCTATTGACAATGACCTCGAAACGGCCACCGTCGGTTGGTTTCAGGGTAATCTCGGAGAAGTGCTTGTCGTACTTATCTACCAGCAGTTCCACCGCACGGGTGGCTTTCTTTGAGTAGCCTCAAGAAGTGCAATACTCAAGCACAAGCTTGTTATTCATCAATACCTCCATATTTACCCGGGAGCCGATCAGCCCCCAAAACGACTCAAGACTTCATCCTAACATATGATCGGGAGATCGCATGGCTGGGTCGCCTGAAAACCATGGTGTCACGTACTGGACATGTCCAGTATTCTTGAACGCCTGAACGGCAGGGTTTGTTCATCCACTGCATGACGAACGGGAACGGGGATCGCGCACAATGAAGATCATGAAGTTCGGCGGAACATCGGTTGGTACGGCAGAGGCAATCCGGCAATCTGCACGTATCATGGTTGGTGCCTACAATGAAGACCCGACTGATCCCCCCGTAGCCGTTGTATCAGCGATGGGCGGTATCACCAACCTCCTGCTGAGCCACGCAACCTCGGCGGCCAGTGGTGACCGGCAGGCCGGAATGGATCTCTATCAAGTATTGCTCGATCGCCACCTCAGCACGCTCCATGAACTGGTACCAGACGAATCTCTCCGCACCGATGCGGTGGAAGACATCCAGCAACACATCGACCGATGTGTGCAACTGATCGACTCGGTCGGGGTGCTGCGTGATCTCTCACCACGGGCGCAAGACTGGATCGTCTCATTCGGAGAACGGCTCAGCAGCATCCTCATGGCGACCACGATCCAGCAACTCGGTGTGCGGTCGGTGCCGGTCGAATCCGATCACTACCTGGTGACTGATGGCGTTTTCAACGGTTCTACCCCATTGATGGATGAATCCCGGCGCAAGGCGCAGGAGGTGTTCGCCCCGATCTTTGCCGAGCGCACCATCCCGGTCGTGACCGGTTTCTTCGGGGCCAGCGAGGCCGGGGTAGTCACCACGCTCGGCCGCGGTGGATCAGACTACGCCGCCACAATCCTCGGCGCGCTGCTCGATGCCAAGGAAGTGTTCATCTGGACAGATGTCGATGGGGTTCTGTCGGCCGATCCCCGCCTTGTTCCGGATGCCAGAACGCTACCGGAGATCTCCTTTGCCGAAGCAGCCGAACTGGCCTATTTCGGGGCCAAAGTCATTCACCCGCGCACCGTTCAGCCAGCCATCGAGCATGGCATGGCCGTCTGGATCAAGAACACCTTCAACCCGTCTCATCCAGGGACACGCATCGGCCCGGAACCCGCCCGGAACGGCTCAGTGAAGGCCATTACCTCGATTAATGGCGTCAGCGTGGTGACGGTCGAAGGTGCCGGACTGCTCGGCGTCGCCGGAGTCACCGCACGCGTCTTCGCCGCAATCGGTCGAAGCGGCTTCAACGTGTTCATGATCTCCCAGGCATCATCTCAGCAGAGCCTCAGCTTCGTGGTTCAGGGTGAGGATGCGCCGGAAGTCATCCGCATGCTCGAAAACGAGTTCGAGCTCGATCTGATTCGCCAGCGCTTGCTCCGCATCTGGGAAGATCCAGGCGTCGCCGTGGTGGCAATCGTCGGAGCCGGAATGCGTGGCATGCCGGGGGTCTCCGGGCGACTCTTCATGACACTCGGTGATGCCCGGATCAACATCGTGACCATTGCGCAGGGATCGTCCGAGTTGAATATCTCCTGCGTGATCAACGAATCGGAGATCGCCCGGGCGGTTCCGCTGCTTCATGAAGAGTTCGGCCTGGCTAATCCATAACCGTGCAGTCGTTCAGGATCACCCTCTTGATCGACGGATGAATTGCCGACGATCGAGTGGGGTCATCCGCCTGACGACACCACCAGACCGACCCGCGTACTGAACCGGATAGTAGCGTTGCCTGACCGGTGGTCCATACGATGGGGGCTGCTGTGAATTATCCGGAGCCGGTTGTTCCGGCGCTGGAGGCGGGGTCGGCGGAGCAGCAGCGGGTAAGCTCACGGTTTCCTGCTCGGCAGGCGGTGCCTGTTCCGGCGGCATCATGCCATCAGCGATCACCGGGAACTCCTGCGTTGTCCCGGATGGACCGTAATCCACCGGCTCTGCGGGAGCTGGTTCGGGTGGAGCCGCTGCCGGAGGTGGCGGTGGCTGGGCAGCCGGAGCCTGCATGGTCTCCTGGCTGGCGCCAAACTGGGCAGCTGGATACTGCGCGGTTGGCTGGGCTGGTTGAGGAGCAGGCTTCAACTGTCTCTGCCGGCGGCGTTCCGGAGATGGTGCCGGAGCAGGAGCTTCTTCCGCTGGTTGTTCCGGGCGCGCACTCCTGGCCGGTGGACGCCGGCGCTTGAGCTCACTGCGGCTCATGATTGCCCAGATACCGAAAGCAATCGGCAAACCGATGAATGCAATGATGAATAGCAGATTGGCTGGATCCATCTGGTGCCCGCGTTTCCAGAACAATTGAACAGAAACCCATTGTCTGACTGACTCGATCAGACACGTTCGCCGCGATCAGGTCCGGCTGAGATTCCTGATGTAGACTCTTGGAGTTAGTAGCACTCCGTCTTCTGAGTTTAACACCGTGGCGCGATCGCTCGCGCATCTGGAGCCAGCCCACATGATAGACACCACATTCATGCTCTTCGGCGCCGCAATCCTCGGCAGTGCTGTGGTTCTGTCTGTGCTGGTTGAACGACTGACCCACCGCCTCGGCGCAACACCAGCGGACCCGGATGACAAATCCCGCGGCTTCGGCGATGTGCTGTCAAAACTGGGCCAATGGGCCAGAAATCGCTCGAAATCTGACCATTCGAACAGGTCGTAACCGACCAGCAGAACAGGGACTCCAGGCACCACCTGCGGTAGCCTCTCGGTCGACGGCATTCGTCCTACTGGTACAGGAACACACAACTGAATGACTGACTCCATCATCGATGTTCAGAACCTCACAAAGCGGTATGGTCAGACCATCGCCGTGGATGATGTCTCCCTTCGTGTTGAAGCGGGCGAGATCTTCGGCATTCTGGGCCCGAACGGCGCCGGAAAAACGACGACCCTGGAGATGATCGAGGGATTGCGTCAGCCTGACGGCGGAACGATCACCGTGGCGGGGTTCGACGTCGTGCGAGATGCCGAGAACGTCAAGCGTAGAATCGGCATACAGCTTCAGAGCACGTCCCTGTTCGATCACCTCACTGTCGGCGAACTTGTCAGCCTGTTTGCCGAGCTCTACGGGGCCGATGGCTCGCCCGGACGAACCCAGGATCTGCTCGGGATGGTCTCACTCACCGAAAAAGCGGACGATCACGCGCAAACGCTCTCCGGCGGACAGCAGCAACGCCTGTCAATTGCCCTCGCCCTGGTCAACGATCCGGAGATTGTGTTTCTGGACGAACCGACCACCGGTCTCGACCCGCAGGCCCGTCGCAACCTCTGGGATCTCATCCGGAGCATTCGCGATCAGGGCAAGACCATCGTGCTGACCACGCACTACATGGAAGAAGCCGAGTTGCTCTGCGACCGGATTGCGGTGATGGACACCGGCACGATCATTCTCTGCGACACCCCGGATAACCTGATCGCCACCCTGGAAACGACCGGAAGCATCTCGGCGGACTTCACCGGGGTCCAGCCTGACGAGGCACTCTTCGCCCAGCTTCCCGGTGTTCAGAACGCCAGCCTCAGCGGTCACCGGTTGACGCTGCAGACGTCCAATCTGAACCAGACTCTGATCGCCTTCATCGAGACAACACGGGAACGCCGCATGGAGTTCGACCAGCTCATCACCACCAGACCAACCCTCGAAGATGTCTTTCTGCACTACACCGGAAAGGCGCTACGCGAATGACCTCGTTCTTGGCGATGACCGTGGCCAACTTCAAGATGATCGTGCGCAACCGAACCGCGATGTTCTTCCTGCTCGGCTTCCCGGTCATCTTCATGGTCCTGTTCGGGTTTCTCTTTGGTGAGGGCGAGACCCGGCTGCACATCGGCATCGCCGGAGAGGATTCCTCCCCGATCGCAATCGCGATCGCCGAGCAGATGGAGCAGACCGATGGATTCACGGTCTATCGCAACGATGTCGACCACGAGATGAGTGCGATCGACGATGGCGATCGCCTGGTGGTGATCGTGTTCAGTGAGGGAACCGGATCAGCGCAGCTCGATGCCGATATTTACGTCAACCAGAGCAACCCCACCTTCAGCCAGATCGGCCTCAGCGCCGTCGAGCAATTTCTGCTACAGGCGGAGATGGAGATCACCGGACAACCGCGGATGATTCAGCCAACCGTGGCGGATGTCGAGGCCGAGAGTTTCGGATTCATCGAGTTCTTTCTGCCCGGCGTCATCGGTATTGCTCTGATGACCAATGGCGTTCAGGCGCTCTCGTCGACGTTCGTTGCCTTCCGCGAAAAGGGCATCCTTCGACGGATCAAGGGCACGCCGTTCCCGCTCTGGCAGTTCATCCTGTCACGAATCACCACACAGGTCGTCATTTCCGTGTTCCAGATCGTTATCCTCGTCGCCATCGCGATCATGCTGTTCGACGTCCAGATATCGAGCAGTTATCTGGCGATGGCGGTCCTCGTGGTGATCGGCGCCTTTACCTTCCTGTCGATCGGGTTCATCGTCAGCGCCTTCGCCGGTAACACCGATGTGGCCGATGCTGCCGGGACGCTGATCACATTGCCGATGATGTTCCTGAGCGGGGTGTTCTTCCCGACCGATGACGCGCCGGGATGGCTTCAGCCGATCATCGGGCTCTTGCCGTTGACCTATCTGGTGAATGGCCTGCGTGATGTGATGATCCGGGGTGCCGGGGTCGAGGCGGTGTTGCTGGAGATACTGGTGCTGATCGGAACTGCGGTTGCCGGGTTCCTGATCAGTGTCTACTTCTTCCGCTGGGAATCACGCAGCGCCTGATCCGGGGCCGTTTCCCCGGACTCAGGAGAAGACGCAGCATCCCCACTTGCGTCAGCCTCGATGTTGAGGTGCCGGTGAAGCGCATCCAGCGAATCGAAGCTGGTGAACTCGACTCCCTCGTCACTCAGCA
Organism: Thermomicrobiaceae bacterium; assembly: GCA_007124395.1. GTDB lineage: Bacteria > Chloroflexota > Chloroflexia > Thermomicrobiales > Thermomicrobiaceae > SLMJ01. The sequence goes on from SLFF01000143.1 coordinate 6,163, forward strand.
ACGTCTGAAACCGTTCATCCAGTTCCCGGGCAGCAGCCGATAGCCGGGGAAGATCCCCTTCGATGGCGAGAGCCGTGATGTCGGGCAATCCGGCTCGATCATATGCCATCCGGAAATGCGACACCGGCGTCATCTCCCCGGGAACTGAACTCTCTTCCACCTGCGCCAGTTGCCAGGCGATCTCATGTTGCAGTCGGGCGGAGACAGCCCTCGCCAGCGCGTGATCGCCAACGTCACAGGCATATAGAACCTTGTTGATGCTGCTCTTGATCTCTTCGTAGAAGCCAGCAAAATGCTCCGGGTAGTCCCCCGGAATTCGCGCTCGGAAGAGTTTCCGGAACTGCCAGCAGGCCTCGACCAGGTCACGGCAGGACTCCCGGATTTCCTCATCACTCGACGCCTTGAGAAAACGATCCAGAAAATCTGGCAACCCGTCTGGCTGAAGTCGAAACTGTCTGATCTGCGGCCGGCACTGCACCCAGCCACGCGGCAGGTACTGCCCGTTCAGAAGCGCCAGCCCGGCCACGATCTCGGCCACCAGAGCATTGCCTTCCATCAGGCTCGTCGATGGCGTGGCCGTCGCATCAGCTCCAAGCAGATTGCCGAGGTGTCCGGTGGCAGACTCCAGAATCTGATCGAACCGATGCAGCTTGACCGGAAGATCGCTGGAACGGAGCTGGTCTCGCATCCGGGCCTGCAACGCCGCAAATCGCATAGTGTCCGGCTTCGCTCGGGAATGAAGAATCAGAGCATCGACCACCGCGGCGACCATCGGAAGCTCGTTCAGCCTGACGATTCCTTCCAGACGTTCCCAGCCAAGCGGCCAGAAATCGTAGCCGATCCCATCCAGAATGAATTGCAAACTCGCCTCTCGTCCCCGTTCGGTGGCAGGAACGAAATAGAGATCGAGGTCTGACCGGTCGTGCGGTGTCCCCGAAACGTGGGATCCATAGGCAACCACCAGCGCCACGTCTTCCGGATAGCTGGTGCGCACATGTTCCACGAACGCGTTCGCGATGGCCCACGGTTCGATCATTCCTGCGAACTCCTCAGGCGATTTCAAGATCTTCGTAGATCGCGTTGCAGATGGCCCGAAGTCTCGGTTGATGGGCCGCTTCACCCGGCATTCCATTGAACACCACCGCCACTACGAGCTCATTCTCGGGATCAGCGAATCCGGTCGACGACTGCGCTCCGGCGTGGCCGAACGTAGATCTCCCACAGTATCGCCCGAAACCATACGGGACAGTCTCTTCGCCGTGGTGCTTCGAATCGACCATGAAACCGGGCGCCCAGTCCACCGTGTGATTGAAGGTGCGATCAAACATGTTGATCCGGCTGCGTGTCGTCAATGTTCTCAACGTGTCGAGCGTGACGACTCCCGATTTACCGGCGATGATCGCCAGGAGATGTTCGTAGAATGTGCCCAGCTCACGGATCGGACCACGCCCACTCCCACCCGGGCGACATATCGCTGCTCCGGCCGATGTGCTCCAGACCGGATTGGCAAACTCTTCTCCAGATTCGGTCTGCAACGTCGGCGCGATAAGGTCTCCGTAGACATCGTATCGATCTTCCGGCATCGCCAGCCACGAGTCATCCATGCCGAGCGGCTCGAATATCTCTTCACGGACGTACCGATCGATCGGCCGACCATCGACCCGCCGGACAATCTCCCCCAGCACGTACCAGCTGGAAGCAACATGATAGCCAGCTCGTTGACCTGGAACCC